>DUTO01000201.1 GCA_012842035.1 Clostridia bacterium
AGTATCCTTTCCTCTAAAGAAAAGAAGAAAGTCTGCAACATCTTGAAAATATTGCAGTAGAAAGTTTTACAGGGCTACTGGCTGACTTTGCCAGTAAAAAAAACGCTGCTGCTTTAATTAGGGGGCTGCGGGCTATTTCTGATTTTGAGTATGAAATGCAGATGGCGGCTATGAATAAGCATTTAAACAGAGACTTAGAAACGGTATTTTTAATGACGGAAGGAAAGTATTCTTTTCTTAGTTCTAGTATAATTAAACAGGTCGCTTTGATCGGTGGTTGTGTAGAGGGATTAGTTCCGGCAATAGTTAATGAATATATTAAGCAAAAATATCAAGAAATAAATAAGACTTAAGTGAGGAGGTATATTATGGAGAAAGAGGGAAGACCGGTTTTAGGAGATTATATTATCGTTAAAGCTGAAGAAAACGGAGTAACAATTATCGGTTTAACGAGGGGGCAAAATACAAAATTTCATCATACGGAAAAATTGGATCGCGGTGAAGTGATGTTGGCTCAATTTACCGAGCATACTTCGGCAATTAAGATCAGAGGTAAAGCTAAAATTTTTACCAAACATGGTAATCTTGAGTCCGGAGAATAAGTCAAGGAGGTTATTTTGATGTGGACAGTTGTTTATATTGCGCCGAATAAAGTTATGGCGGAACAATTGAAGTCCCTCCTAGAGAATGAAGGGATATTAGTAATGCTTCGTTCAGTAGGTGTGCCTCATTTAGGGGATTCCGGTGCAATAGAAGTACTTGTTCCTGAAACGGAAGCAGAAGAAGCCAGCCAAATTTTAACTTATTCTGCGGGTAATTCTCCTGATTAAAAAAATACTAGGTTAAAGTGGAGATTTTATTTATGAGGTGAGAATGGAGATGACTTATCAAAGTCGGTTAAAAGATAACTTTACGGAGAATCTTTTTGAGGCTATTCTTCTTTTACAAAATAAAGAAGAATGTTATCGCTTTTTTGAGGATTTGTGTACCATTGCGGAGATAAAGGCTATGGGGCAACGTTTAGCAGTGGCGCGAATGTTAGACCAAGATTTTACTTATACGGAAATAGCGGAAGCTACAGGGGCTAGTACGGCGACGATTAGCCGGGTGAAAAAATGTTTATTTTTTGGTGCTGATGGTTATCGGCTTGTTTTACAGCGACAACAAGCGCAACAGAAAGATTAATAATTTAAAAAGTAGAAAATGGGAACCGGCTGTGCCGGTTTTTTTGCTCTTGACAATATTCAAGTTCTTCTATAAGATTAAACCGTCTAACGCGTTAATACTTTAATTGATTAAAGGGGTGCTTTTATGTCGGATAAATTAAAGTCAAAAATTCCGCAGGGAATGCGAGATTGGTTGCCGGGTGAAGCTTTTCGTAAACGTAAGCTGATTAATGACTTGTTGCAGTGTCTTTCTTTGTGGGGTTATGAAGAAATAAATACTCCTCTGTTAGAATATTATCAAGCCTTTCTTTCTGAAGAAAAGGGAGGAGACCTTGAGCAAATCTATAAGTTAATTGATCGTGATGGTCGTATTCTGGCTTTGCGTCCGGAAATGACGATCCCTATAGCGAGGATGGTTAGTAGTAAGTTGCCGGCTGCTTATCCTTGGCGTTTAATGTATGGAGGAGAGGTTTTTCGTTATGAAGAAATTCAAACAGGAAGACAACGTGAGTTTTGTCAAGTAGGTGTAGAATTGCTTGGTTCTAACGGTGCGGAAGCAGATAGTGAAATATTGGCTTTAGCTATTGAGGCTTTGTGTGCAGTGGGGTTAAAAAATTTCACGGTTAGTTTAGGGCATACCGGTGTTTTAAAAGGGCTCTTGGCAAGTCTGGCTTGGGAAGAAGTTCAGCTTCAACAGGTACGGACACTTATTTTAGAAAAAGATTTTGTGGGTTTAAGTAATTATCTTTTGTCTAGGGGAATGCCGGAAAAGCAAATTAAAAATGTAGTTGGTTTTCTAACTTGTCAGCTTTCTCCGGATGACTTAAGTAAGGACTGGCGAAACTTGCCGGAAGGGATTTTGGCAGCACTTGCTGATTTACAAGAAATTGTTCGTTTACTGAAAATATATGGCTATACTGAATATGTGCAGATTGATTTAAGTACTTTAAGAAATCAAGCTTATTATACGGGTATGGTTTTTGAGATTTATACAGCAGGGATTGGGTATCCGATTGGTGGTGGTGGTCGTTATGACCGGCTTTTAAATAATTGGGGAAGAGCTTGTCCGGCGACAGGTTTTGCTTTAGGGGTGGAGAGAATTCTGTTAAGTTTACCGGAGGTGGGGAAACCGGAAGAAGAAAAACTAATTCTGTTAGTAGGAACTACAGCAGAAAAAGTTATTTCTCAAGCTTTAGAGTTAAGGAAAAAAGGGAATAGGGTGATCACGAAAATTGGGGAAATATCGCATTTAGACGCTGAAAAGTTAGCTTCAAGTAAAGGAGCGGTTTTGTTTTGCTCTGAGGAGGGAAATGAGGGGGAGGAGGGGAATAAGAGATGAAAGATAAATTAACCCTGGCTTTACCTAAAGGGAAATTATTCGCCCCGGCGAAAACACTTTTAAAAGAGTGTGGTTTAAGCTGTGCCGAGCTTTCGGACCAGTCACGAACTTTAATTTTTACAGATGAAAAAAAAGAAATTCGCTATATTATTTGTCGTCCTACCGATATTCCCACTTATGTAGAATATGGGGCAGCAGATTTAGGGATTGTAGGCAAAGATAGCATTATTGAAGCAGGGAAAAATCTTTATGAATTAGTTGATTTGAAATTTGGTTATTGCCGTTTTGCGGTAGCGGTGCCACAGGAAAAGCTTTCGGCCGAGGGTACTTTTACTTGGCAGCCGGGTTTTCGAATAGCGACTAAGTTCCCGGCTGTGGCTAAGGAGTATATTCAGCAGCAAGGGTTACAAGGA
>DUTO01000015.1 GCA_012842035.1 Clostridia bacterium
AGATACACGTCAGGATTATAGCTGGTAATATTGATAAGAAAGAAATAATATGGAAAAAGGTTATTGAAATGTTAAATATTTTAATAACCTTTCTTTGCTTTTTAACTAAAAAGATATCTAGAGTTGTTTTTAATCTTGATTTATTGGGGTATGTTTTAGGAAAAATTTCTATTTACGTTGACAACGTGCAAATTAACACATATAGTATTAGTATATGATAAAATGGCATAAATAAAAAACAGGAAGAAGGATTTGTCATGAGGATAACTACTCAAGAAATTAGAGAAAAAGTAATAGCATTATTTGCTGATATTTATCATCCTTTTAAAGAATTTCAGCAAAATATTATTTACAAAAAATATTGGGATAAGTGTATTGAGGCCATTTCCCATAGAGAGCTTTTGTCTCATATGATTTTTTGTAATGACTTGTTTGAAATACCGCCGATAAAAACCTTTTTAATGTATTATCAAGCTGATTTTGTAAAAATAACAGGTGATGAGAAAGCCGAGCTTACTAGTTTTATTAAAAAAAGCATGGGTGCTTTTTGGGGAATGGTTTTTAAATTTGTTTTGCAGTATCAAGGGCAGAAAAATGTTTCTGTTTCTATGAATAAGGTTTTTATGCTTAAAACTGCATCATATTTTAGTGAACCGAAAGAAAGAATAATTTTAGAGGAATAGACGGGGGATAGCGGATGAACGGACCATTTTTTTATATATGTGATGAAGAATTAAACTACAAAGGGTTTTTGTATCATGCTCTTCCGGAGAATAAGTGTGAAAAGTATGGTGATCATATCACTAGCTCTAAGGTTTGTTAGGAAGATAGGGGTATGATTAAATCGGGTGTAGTATTTTACGAACAATAACGTTATAATGAATAGCAAAGGAGGGAGTTTTTATCTATGCCTAATATTAAACCAATTTCTGATTTAAGGAATTACAATGAAGTGTTGCGGGATATTGCTGTAGGTGAGCCTGTCTTTTTAACTAAAAATGGTAGAGGAAAATTTGCGATTCTTGATATTAATGAGTATGAAAAATTAAAGGCTTCGTTGAAACTAATGTCACAACTTGCTCAAGGAGAGTTGGTTGGGAAAGAAAAAGGTTGGATGACTATCGAGGAAGTAGAAGCAGAATTGGGAATTAAGAATGTATGAATTAAAAATTTCGCCTGAAGCAAAAAATGATTTGGCGGAAATTAAGCGTTACATTTCTCAGGAACTTTATAATTCGCAGGCAGCTGTGAAATTATGTTCTAAAATTATGAAAAAAATACGTAGGCTATCGGAGTATCCCGAAATCGGAACGCCATTATCTTCGATAATTGACATTCAAACAGATTATCGTTTTCTTGTCTGTGGAAATTATCTGATATTTTATAGATTTGAAGAGAAAAATGTTTTTATATCAAGAATTTTATATGGTAGGCGAGATTATATGCGCATTTTGTTTGGTTATTTATCGGAGTAACCTACTAAAGTACAGGAGTTTATCGAGATTACAGGTCTGATTCAGGAAGAGGTAAAAAAGAGCGGAGCTAAAGAGGGAATAGTCGTGGTCTTTGTTCCTCATACAACAGCAGGTGTTACAATTAATGAAAATGCCGATCCTGATGTGGCTTTTGATATTTTATCCGGATTGAATAAAGCTTTTCCGGAAAGTAATAGTTATCGTCATCTGGAAGGCAATTCACCTGCCCATATTAAAGCTTCTCAATTTGGTTCATCGTGTACAATTATCATTGAACAGAGGCAATTAAAACTTGGCACATGGCAGGGAGTCTATTTTTGTGAGTTTGATGGACCGAGAGAGAGAAAGGTTTATGTGAAAGTCATTTGCTAATAAGCAGACAATTATTGCTATCAAGAGGTGATGGTATGATGAACATTGCTGTCCGGGAGGTATTAGAGGGGCAGCGAACATAAACGGTATGTTGTAATTATTTCTGAATGCTAGTGTAGATACACGTCAGGATTATAGCTGGTAATATTGATAAGAAAGAAATAATATGGAAAAAGGTTATTGAAATGTTAAATATTTTAATAACCTTTCTTTGTTTTTTAACTAAAAAGATATCTAGAGTTGTTTTAAATCTTGATTTATTGGGGTATGTTTTAGGAAAAATCTCTAGTACGGCAGGAAAAGACAGAATAATGTTGTATTAAAACTATACACGACATATTAGCTAATTAGGAAAAGAAAGTTCGCTTTTTTGCAGGTTCGGGGGGATTATATGACTGAAGAAAGTATCTATAAATATATAAACAAAATGTTAGCTGAAAATCCGGAATTGCCTTATGTTTTTCAGAATCCATCTGCGGGATGGAGAGATGTCAGCTATGTGTTATGGGAGGACGACTTGCCCTTTTTCCTTAAAGAAAAACTGGCGATGGAATTAATGGAACAGATTGTAATTTGTACTAAAAGACAAAGCTCCACCAAAAAACTCCGTCGAGTACTTGTGAGAAAGCCAATTTTTTTGTATTTAACAAAGTTAAACAGCCGTATGAAACTTTATTTATCAGAAAAGTTAATTGATGAAAAACAATTGTATTCTTTGGGTATAAAACTGGCAACACAAAGCATGATAGAGGAAGAAGTAAAGTTAGGTATGCTTATTCTTGGTTTTTTTGAAAATGATATAGTGAGACAAATCATGAAAACACTAGGTTCCCATAGTGAATTAACCCTTTATGCAGTGGAAGCTTCTAAAAATTTTAGAAATCATAATGAGTTCCTTTTTGAACTATTGCAAAATACATGTGGTTTTGGGAAATTGGTTGCTCTGACCTTGTTTGAGCCGGTAAAGCCGGAACAGAAAAAGTGGTTATTTGAGCAGGGGGCAATCAATGACGTAGTTCCTAATCTGTCCGCGATTATGTGTCTTGAAAAAACAGACATGGTAGTATTTTATCAGAATTTAACGTTGATTCGGGAAAATTTCTCTCAGTTATCTTATTTATTGGCATATGCTCTGGAGTATAATAATATAAAAAGATTCGAGCAGAGTTTAGTTCTTGTGGAAAAATATTTGCAGGTTTTTTCTACATATGCTAAGTCATTTCTTGACTTAGCAGGAGTAGTCATGATTAAAAAGAGTATGTTTTCTTATGAGCCCCAATATGATGAAGATATTGTACAGGAAAATGGTTGGTCGAATAATAAAGAAAAACAAATTAGCAATATTTGTCAGGGAATAATAAAACAGCCTAAATGGAAGAACATTGTTTTACAGGAATTAAGTAGGCCACAAGAGCAAACAAGTCTTATTGTATCAGCATTAGAAAAGTTAAAAATGGTACCCTCTTTCATGGAGTTTATTCCTTTATTGCAGAGAGATTTGTTTGATATGGACCTTTTAAAATATTTTCTTATTGAACATCCCCAGGCTTATTTAAGAGATGTTTTAACTTATTTGCACTATGTCTTGCCCCAGAAAGTTTTAAGTGAAGAACCACAGAAAATAGCGGAAGATGAGGTAGGAGATGAATATAAACCGGATATTTGGCTTGTTTTTTTACTTAAAGCTTTGCGCCAAGCAAGAAAGAATGAAGAGGCTTTATTTATTTGTTGTTTGACGGCTCGCTTTCCGGATGTGCGTAGAGAGACCATCCAGGCTTTGCGTGTGTTTAAAACGGAATGGAGTGCCGAGGTTATTCCAGCTTTGGAGCAGGCTTATGAACAAGAACCGGTAAAAAGCATCAGGAAACGATTGTTGCGTTTAATGGGTAGAAAAAGTAAGGGGCAGGAGAAGGAACAACGCTATTTAGATGTTTCTGAAAATAAGGTTACCCCATCTCCGTTTGACCTTTGTATCCTTGAGACAAAGATAGCCGGTACTTTTTTCCGTGACCTGTTGGTCGTGGAAGGTCAAGTTGAGACCGGTGATATCCTTTATCTTGTGCGTGAGCCGGAAAATAAGTATGACCCCAAGGCGATAATGGTAACAACTGAGGATGGCTATGTCTTAGGATATGTATCCAAGGCTGATAATAAAATGCCGGCCTCACTGCTGGATGATGGTGAAAAGCTATATGCAGTTTTACTTAGTGATAATTTAGAGCAGGGGAAACCGGAGATTAAAATTATGTTAAGTAAAAAGCCTCAACAGGTAGGGAAGATTATTCAACTTCCTTCTTTAAGTGATAAAATGTGATAAAACTAAATAAAATATATCACTTTTCGGCAGATAGGGGATTTTTCGGTTGTCGTCATTTTTCCAAAGCTAATCAATTTTTAAAAGAAAATGGACAGAAGGAAATAGATTGGCAAATTCTCAATATTTGATTTAGAAAGTATTAAAAGGTTCACTATGTGGTAGAGACCAACGACAAAAAAAATAGCTACAACAACTTGTGTGCTACGATAAGCAAAGTGAAAGTTTTTCTTGGCTACCCAAGGTATAATTATCATAAACAGAATTAAAGTTCCTAATTTATAACTAATAACAGCGAGGGGGTTAATTAGAAATAACTGTTGTAGGAAAGGATTTAATTCTATCTCATAGCCAAAATATTGGGTTAACCATAGGGTTACCCCAAGGTCCCAGATATTTAAAAAACAAAAAGTTATAAGTAAGGATGATAATTTAAGGAACATAGTAGTAGTATGGCTTATTCAGTGTTTTGTTATTCTGTAACGAGGGGGATTAAGTTGAAACGACGAATAGTCATCTTATGTGTGTGTTTATGGATTTTTACCGGTTGTGTAAATATGGACAATAGCCAGTTGGCAGGTGAAAAAGCTAAAGGTATTATTAATGAAAGTGGGCTGACTATCGGTGAGCGAGCAAATGTACCTAAAGAATATACTAGGGTAGAGATAGAGGAAAATTCATTTGCAGCTTATTTGCGTAATTTGCCCTTAAAAGAGCATAAGGCGAAAGTTTTATATTATAACGGCAAGATAAAAGAAAATTATGGGGTATATGAAGCGGTGGTGGATATGGAGATTGGAACAAAAAATTTACAGCAATGTGCTGATGCTGTGATGAGGCTGAGGGGGGAATATCTTTATCAACAAAAGAAATGGGGAGAAATTCATTTTAATTTAACAAATGGGTTTAGAGTGGATTATAGTAAATGGATGCAGGGTTATAGGGTTATTGTAGATGGGAATAAAACATATTGGGAAAAGAAAAGCCAAGAGCTTAATTCGTATGATAGTTTTAGAAAATATATGGATTTTGTTTTTACATATGCTGGAACGTTATCTTTGTCTAAAGAGCTTCAAACTGTAAAATTAGAAGAGATGCAAAGCGGGGATGTATTTATTCAGGGAGGGAGTCCCGGACATGCAGTCATAGTTGTAGATATGGCTGAGAATCAAGAAACGGGAGAAAAACTCTATATGTTAGCACAAAGTTATATGCCTGCTCAAGATATACAGATTCTTGCCAATCCCAATAATAGAGAAATAAGTCCATGGTATGTTTTAAGTGCTGATGAAAAAATATGTACACCGGAATGGGTTTTTACTAAAGATGATTTAATGAGGTTTTTTGATGAATAAGAATTTGCACACAACCTCATGGTGAGAAAATAGAGCAGGAGTAAGGCTTTTAGTGAGGAATTAGAAGAATATCTCGAAAGGGGTAATGTTGAAGAACTGGCAGATTTAGTTAATTAGGAAAAGGTGAAAGGTTGATTAGATGCGTTTGTTCACTGCTATTAATTTTAATAAAGAAATTAAAAATAGTCTTCATGAGAACATCAAAAGACTTAAATCATATGCGATGCAAGGCAATTTTACTCGTCCGGAGAATTTACATTTAACCTTGGTTTTCTTGGGTGAAGTTGTTCCGGATAAAGTGGGTAAAGTAAAGCAGGCTATGGATAAA
>DUTO01000202.1 GCA_012842035.1 Clostridia bacterium
ACAATAATTCTGTGCTAATTAGTAGCTTTTTAAATTTTTTATTAGCCTTTTTTTGCAAATTAATTAATGCTTTTTTCTCGTTTTCAGTAAAATAATAAATTTCATCATTAGGGTTATGAAGGAGTTTACCTGTTTTTATCGGTTCTTTTAAAATCACTTCTTGTACTCCTAATCCCTCTAAGAAGGCGAAGAAATTAAACAACTTTTTTTTCATTAACTTCATTTTTAGGGATTACGGCAATTACTGTTGTAAACAGTCCGGCTTTAACCGAGTATTTAATTGCATTGATAGCATTTTGATAGCATTTGCCATGTTGACGCTTTTCAATATCAATAATTTCATCACAAGTGGTAAGGCTTATTCCTAAGCCAAATACTCCATATTCTTTTAGTTTTTTCGCTCTTTCTAAGGTGAGACCATCACCTGTAGTTAGGATATACAAAAGTGATTTATCGGTTACACATTGGCAGAGCTCCTTTAAATCTGGATGTAAAAGTGGTTCTCCCCCGGTAAAAAAGATAATCGGAGTATTCATCTTTTGTAAATCGGCAATAATCTTTTTCCAATCATCTGTCGAGAGGTCAGTTTTATTTTTATCTTTTGATCCGCAATAATAACAATCATAATTACATTTAGTTGTTATGGTAAGACAAATACTTAAAGGAGCAGTTTTTTTACAAAAGGCATGTGAAGTTAAAATATTTTGTTTATCTCGGGCTAAGTTCAGAAATGTTATAAAAGCCGGGGAAGGGAAAACAGGAAAGGCAAAATTAACATAATATATTCCCTGATGAGAGGTCAGTTTATCTCTTGTTAAAAATTTCAAAGCAAATTTTAACATTTTAAACGTGGAATATAATTTGTCATTTTTTATCATTTCCTTGGTTTGCCGTAGTTGCAATCTCACATTTTTATCCGTACTCATTTTAAAAATAACCTTTAGATTAGTTAATAGCATCAAGTCCCCCCTAACTATTTGCGGAATTCCATTGGACTTAATATTATGTAATTCGCTATATTTTTACAATATCCTGTTTTTTCAAACAACGTTAGTACAAATTTAATTAATTAGCATGGTTTGTTGGTTTTGGCATAAGGTATATAAAGATATGACCAAAAGGTAAAAGTAAAGGTGAGTAAAAATGAGTGGTACGGATAAATTAGAGTTGAAAGCGATTTGGCTAGGTGTGACGGTAGCTTTAGGCTGTTGGTTTATGAGTGGGATTATGGCTTTGCTTTGGGTTGTACTCACAGAGGCGAAAGTTTATCATTTAGGGTTCTTACTTTATCTTTTGGGGCTTGCTGGGGTGCTCGTGGGAGGAGTAGTTGCGGGGAGAATAGCTGAAGAGAAAGGCTGGTTCCATGGTTTGTGGGTGGGGATTTTGTTAGGGCTTTTAGGGATTATTATCAATCTGGAGCTTGTGCCGGAATTGTATTCTTGGGTAACACTGGGTCGCCAACTTTTAGTTTGGTCCCTCTGGGGCTTGGCAGGTGGTTATGTTGGTGCTCATTTCTTGACAAGAGCCAGACAAATGAGTAAGATAAAAGGCATAAGGAAGAAGCTGAAGAAGGGAAGTAGGAGCCTATAAATTCCTGCAGAGAGATAAACCCTAAGGCTGTGAGGTTTATTAGGGCTAGTTATAGTGCTTAAGTAGTCCCGGAGGCGCAGTATTGAAAAAGGGAAAGTAGATACTGCCGGGTTTGCCCGTTACAGCAGGAAATGAGTGTCCCCAGGGGGGAATTAAGGTGGTACCGCGGAAAAGAGGTCCTTCCGTCCTTTTAAGGATGGGAAGGATTTTGTTTTTTGTAGAAGTAGCAAAGAGGAGGAAGAAAGATGAAGGATGAGCAGAATTTATCTACGGTATATGATCCTCAGAGTGTAGAGGAAAAGTGGTATCAGGTTTGGGAAAAAGAAGGTTATTTTAAAGCCAGAGTTGATGAGGAATTAAGTGAGCAGAAGGTGGCAGGGGAGGTAAAAATTTTTTCCGTGGTGATGCCTCCCCCGAATGTCACGGGTTCACTGCATTTAGGACATGCTTTAGATAATACTTTGCAGGATATTCTTACACGTTGGCATCGGATGCAGGGAGAGGAAACACTTTGGCTGCCGGGAACAGACCATGCCGGGATTGCTACACAGGCTAGAGTGGAGGAACATTTAGCTAAGGAAGGTCTTTCTAAAGAGGACTTAGGGCGGGAGAAGTTTTTAGAAAGAGTGTGGGCTTGGAAAAGGCAATATGGGGGACATATTACCACCCAGCTACGTAAATTAGGAACTTCTTGTGATTGGTCTCAAGAAAGATTTACTTTAGATGAAGGTTGTTCGCGGGCTGTGCGTGAGGTCTTTGTTCGGCTTTATGAAAAAGGTTTGATTTATCAGGGAAATTATATTATCAATTGGTGTCCTAAATGTGAGACGACGATTTCTGATATTGAGGTGGAACATGCTCCACAGGCGGGGAAAATATGGCACATCCGGTATCCGGTTGTCGATAGTGAAGAAGAGATTATTATCGCCACAACGCGACCAGAAACAATGCTCGGGGATACAGCGGTAGCTGTTCATCCTGAAGATGAGCGTTATCGGCATTTGGTCGGTAAAGAGCTTCGTTTGCCACTTACAGAGCGGACTATTCCCATTATTACTGATGAATATGTAGATCGGGAATTTGGTACCGGTGCGGTTAAAGTTACTCCGGCTCATGACCCCAATGACTTTGAGATGGGACTTCGGCATAATTTAGAACAGATTACTGTTTTAGATCGTCAAGCGGTGATGAATGAACAGGCCGGGAAGTATACAGGGATGGAACGTTATGCAGCCAGAAAACAGGTTGTCGCTGATTTAGAAAAGTTAGGTTTTTTGGTGAAAGTAGAAGAACATGAACATGCGGTAGGACAGTGCTATCGTTGTGATACCGTAATTGAACCGTTAGTTTCTAAGCAGTGGTTTGTGAAGATGAAACCTTTGGCGGAGCCGGCGATTCAAGCAGTACGGGAGGGGAGAATTCGCTTTATCCCGGAACGTTTTACGAAGATTTATCTTAACTGGATGGAAAATATTCGTGATTGGTGTATTAGTCGGCAGTTGTGGTGGGGACATCGTCTTCCTGTCTGGTATTGTCAGGACTGTGCCAAGGTTATCTGTACGAAAGAGGAACCACAGGTTTGTCCACAGTGTGGCTCGGCTAGCCTCATGCAAGACCCTGATGTTTTAGATACGTGGTTTAGTTCAGCTTTATGGCCTTTTTCCACGCTGGGTTGGCCGGAAAAAACAGAAATCTTGCAGTCTTATTATCCTACTTCTGTTTTAGTCACGGGACGCGATATTATTTTCTTCTGGGTGGCCCGTATGATTTTTTCGGCTTTAGAATTTATGTCTGATGTGCCTTTCCGTGATGTTTTTATTCATGGCTTGGTACTGGATAGTCAAGGTAGGAAAATGAGTAAGTCTTTAGGTAATGGCATTGACCCCATTGAGGTGATTGAAGAGTATGGTGCCGATACCTTAAGGTTTATGTTAATTACAGGAAATACTCCCGGTAATGACTTGCGTTTTCAAACGGAGCGGTTAGAGGCGGTGCGTAATTTTGCCAATAAGATTTGGAATGCGTCACGTTTTGCTTTGCTGAACTTGGCTGATTATCAAGAGGAAGAGAATGATACTACAGCATATACTTTGGCCGACCGTTGGATTAGAAGTCGCTTTAATCGGACGGCTCAAGAAGTAACCCGTAATTTAGAACGGTATGAGTTGGGGGAAGCAGCACGGCTGATTTATGAATTTATTTGGGACGAGTTTTGTGACTGGTATATTGAAATAGTGAAGCCACGTCTTTATGGTAAAGAAACAGAAGCGAGTAGAAGAACGGCGCAAAAAGTAGTGGCGCAAACCTTGCGGGAAACGATGGAATTATTGCATCCGTTCATGCCCTTTTTGACGGAAGAGATTTGGCAGTACCTGCCTCATGAAGGAGAAACGGTTATGTTAGCGCCGTGGCCTTTTGGTGTAGAAAAAGAATTAGATGAACAGGCTGAAAAAGAGATGGCTTTATTGATGGATGTGGTTAGGGCGATTCGTAATTTGCGCAGTGAAATGAATGTTCCTTTGGGGAAAAAGGCTAAGGTCGTGTTGATGGCTCAAGATGAAGAAATTCTCGCTATTTTAGAGAAGGGCGAAAAATATCTCTTTAATTTAGCTAAATTAGCTGAGGCTGACCTGGTGTTGAGCAGTCCACAAAAACCGGAGCAGGCAGTTACCGCTGTCGTGAGTGGTGTGGAAGTTTATCTGCTTTTACAAGGGTTGGTAGATATCAAGCAGGAAAAGGCACGTTTAGCCAAAGAAAACAAAGTTTTAGATCAGGAGATTGCCCGTGCCGAAAAGAAACTTAGTAATAAAGGCTTTTTAACCAAGGCACCACAGGAAATAGTAAAGAAGGAAGAGGAAAAGTTAAAGGACTATCGTACTAAGAAAGAAGCACTTTTAGAAAGGATTGCATCTTTAGGAGGTTGAGTGCATGGAATATAGTCAAGCTATACTAAAGCTTAAACAATTTAAGCGTTTGGGGATAAATTTAGGTTTACAGCGGATTAATGATATGTTGCAGATTTTAGGTAATCCGGAAGAAGATTTCCCTATAGTTCATATTGGAGGAACAAATGGCAAGGGTTCCACGGTAGCTATGCTGGAGTCTATGTTAAGAGAAGCCGGTTATCGGGTAGGTGTCTTTAGTTCACCTCATCTTCTTTCTCATCGTGAACGTTTTGTAATTAATGGAGAAAATATTGCCGAGAAAAAATTTGTCCTTTTGTTCACAGAGGTTTTAGAAACTTTGGCCGAGGTACAACAAGATACAGGGGAAATTCCGACTGAATTTGAGATTTTAACAGCCATGGCTTTTTTATATTTTGCTCGTGAAAAAGTAGATATTGCCTTGATTGAAGTAGGCTTGGGGGGCGATTTTGATTCCACGAATGTAATGAAAAAGCCGTTACTTTCTATAATCACCAATGTTTCCTTTGACCATCAATATTGTTTGGGGAATACTCTGGGGGAAATAGCAGAAAAGAAAAGTGGAATTATTAAACAGGGTTGTCCTGTGGTGACGGCAAGTAAAGAGGAAGAAGTTTTGCAGGTTATTAGGCAAAAGGCGCAGAACCTACAGGCTCCATTATGGGAAGTATGGCGGGAGGCTATTTGGGAAGGGCAAGAGGAAACAAGGGCCGGACAGTATTTTACGGTGCAAACCTCACAACATAATTATGGTAGATTTTTTCTGCCTATGCGAGGTGCCCATCAGTTGGAAAATGCGGTTACCGCCATTTTAGCCGGAGAAGTTTTGCAGAAACAGGGTTGGCGGATGGGAACACAAACAATTAAGGATGGGCTGGCCAAGGTAAAGTGGTCCGGGCGTTTGGAGCTTATAGGGCAGAATCCCCTTTTCGTTTTGGATGGGGCTCATAATCCTGCCGGATTTAGGGCCTTGGCCCAATGGTTGGCGAAAAAAAGGCAGGAAGTACGGCGGATAATTTTGGTGATCGGAATGTTAGATGATAAAGATGGGGCGCGATCAGTTTGTCTGATAGAGCCTTTAGTGGAGATGGTGATTATCACCAGACCTGATTCGGAGCGAACGGAGCGTTGGCGGGAGTTGAAAGATTGTTTTCAGGGTGAAGGGTCTCTTTTCTGTATCGAAAATTTAGAGGAGGCAATCAAAAGGGCTCAAGAGGAAGCTCGAGCAGAAGATTTGGTACTGGTTACCGGGTCGCTTCATTTGATGGGTAAGGCACGGGAAATTTTACAAAATTAGTTCTAAAAACATCCCCTTAACTCATATAATTTAGAGTTAAGATGGGGGTGTTGTTTTTGATTAGATTAAGGGTATTAATTTTGGCCTTAGTTCTTTTTTTGACATTGTTCTTAGGACAGGGATTAGGGCGTTTTTATTTAGGAAATATAACACGTGAAATACCGGAGGAAACGTTAAAAAGGAATGTTTCCCTTTCTTCACGGGAGCAAAGTTTGTCCTCTGAATTAAGGCAAAAAAAGAAGGTTTTACGTTTAAAACAAGTAGAGTATTATACTTTGCTGGTGGCTACAGCAGATGAACGAGAACAGGCCTTGCAGATAGGGCAAGAATTGGGACAAAAAGGTTTTCCGGTGATTGTCACCGGAGAAGGACCATGTGAAGTTTTATTGGGTTTGGCTAATCAGGAAAAGAGTTTGGTTGGATTAGCAAAAAGAATTAAGGTGGAAGAGAAAGAAGCCGAGGTAAGAAAAGATTATTTAAATAAGGTTGCCTTCAAATTTATGGTGGAGGATACTTTCGCGGCAGAAAAAATTGCGCCATTTTTAGGTAAGGTAAGTCTATGTTTGGAAAAAGGGCTGTTTCTTTATCCGGGAACCGTTGTTGAGGATGAAAAAGTTATTTTGTTGCGTCCTAAATTTTCTTTATTAGCTGATTCTTTAGAAGAAATAGCTCTTGAAGGTCAAAGGCTTAGTGAAGCAAACGAAGCGGAGATGAGTAAGGCTTTAAGCTATTTATCCGGATTATGTAGTCAGTGGGGGGAGAGTTTGCGTCAAGTGGAGAAAGAATGGACAGATTTAGCTTTCTTAAAAAGCCAACAACAAGGGTTGGCTTTACTGGAGGAATATCATCGTCTGCTTAAAATGACAAATTAAAAATGCCCCTTTTCTCCTTACGATTAAATGTACTATAATAAAGGTATATATGAAGGTGTGGGAGGAAGCGTGATGACACTCACTGAGATAGCGACATTATTGGAGGCAGTATCATTTACGAAGTTAAAGTTGGATGATATTGAAATACAATCAGCTTGTGGGTGTGACTTGTTAAGTGATGTTTTGGCTTTTACTAAGGAAAAAACATTATTATTGACCGGTCTAGTTCATCCTCAAGTCTTACGTACGGTAGAAATGGTGGATTTGGCGGGTGTGGTTTTTGTCCGTGGCAAGGAACCGACTGAGGAAATGGTGGTATTAGCTCAAGAAAAAAGAATTCCTTTGTTGTCTACTCTGCATCCGATGTATGAAGCTTGTGGCATTTTATATCGAGCCGGTTTGGCCGGCAATAGTGAGTTAAAAGATTAGCCGGGGAGATGATTGGCTATGGAATTAAAAGAAATTGCAGAAAGTATACAGTTAATACTTTTGAATGAAGCTGAAGTAGATTTAGAGGGGAAAATTAAAGGCTGTTATATTGGGGACTTGCTTAGTAATGTAATGGCTCATGCCCAAGCAGGAGATTTGTGGTTAACAGTACAAACCCATCAAAATGTAGTGGCCGTAGCGCAATTGCTTAATTTAGGAGGCATAGTTTTTGTGGAGGGGCATCTGCCTCAGGAAGAAACTATGGTTAAGGCTAAACAGGAAAAAATTCCTCTTTTCAGTACAAAAGAAAGTGCATATAACTTGGCCGGAAAGCTTTATCAAAGAGGGTTGGGCAAAAGAAAGTCATGAAAGAATGGGCACTAGATTTGCATCTGCATACTTTACTTTCGCCTTGTGCTGATAATAATATGACTCCGGCCGTTGTTTTAGGGCGTGCACAAGAATTAGGTCTGGAAATAGTAGCGATTACTGACCATAATACGGCGGAAAATGCTACGGCTTTTCTGGACAAGGGTAGAGAAATGGGGCTTAAAGTATTTCCGGGAATGGAGTTGCAGACGCGAGAAGATGTGCATTTAGTATGCCTTTTTGAACAGTTGGCTCAGGTTATGAAATGGCAGGAAATAGTTTATGAAAAGTTACCGGACTTGCCGAACAAAAAAGAAGTTTTTGGGGAACAATGGGTTGTTGATCAAAAGGGGCAAAAAATCAGGGAAGTAGAAAGACTATTGTTGGTGGGTACAACACTTAGTGTCGAGGAAGCTGTGGCCATAGTGCATCAATTAGGAGGGCTCTGTATTGCGGCTCATATTGACCGCCAGGCCTTTAGTTTATGGGGGCATTTAGGGGGGCTACCACAAGATCTTCCCTTAGATGGAGTGGAATTGACGCCTCATTTGCTGCGTCAGCCTGAACAAATGGCTCAGATTAAAAAAGAAGGTTTTGCTTATGTGGTCTCTTCAGATGCTCATTATCCGGATAGTATTTATGCACCACAGTGTTTTGCTACTTTAGAGGAAGCCTCTTTAGCCGAATTAAGGTTAGCTTTAAAAAATCAGGCTGGACGTTCGGTTCGTACTTTGCGATAGAAAAAAGAGAAGGAGAAATTATGCGGGAAATATCTTTACACATCTTAGACCTGGTACAAAACTCTTTAGCGGCACAGGCTAAAAATATTTGGATTACAGTTATGGAAAATAGGTTCGAAGATAAAATGGTTATAAAAATTAAAGATGATGGACGGGGTATGTCAGAAGAGGCACTGGATAAAGTTTTAGATCCTTTTTATACGACACGGACGACACGTAAAGTAGGTTTAGGGATCCCCCTTCTGGCGGCTAATGCCCAAGCTTGTGAGGGGAATCTAGAAGTGAAATCTGTTTTAGGTGAAGGGACAAGCCTGGAGGCAACTTTTCGGCTTAGTCATCTTGATTGCCCTCCGCTGGGTGATATGCCCTCGACACTTATAGCTCTTTTTTCTGCTTCACCTGAGGTAAATTTTTTTTATGAACATAAATGTGAAGAAAAAAGTTTTCAAATTAGCACGAGAGAGGTCAAGGAAAATTTAACAGGTTTATCTTTGCAGAACCCGTTAGTTTTAGGGTGGTTGCAGGATTTTTTTAAGATAAAGGAGCAAGAATTGCAGAAATAGTGCCAATAATTTCTATAAAATTCTGGCTTGTTTGGGTAGAGGCGGAATGATAAACTTGGAGGAGGGGTTTTTTTGAAAGGAAGAGGTCTTGGCTTTTTGATTGTTTTATTAATTATCGGTGGTTTAATTGGGAGTCTCTTGGGATTAGCTTTAGGTAATGTTTGGCCTGTTATGAATCAAACTCTTCCCGTGATTGGTTTTGAACCGGTAACGATTGATTTGTCGATAATTATTCTTACTTTTGGTTTTACATTGCAATTAAATGTAGCTAGTACAATTGGTCTGCTGTTAGCTTTTATTATTTATTTTAAGTTATAAAAATTAAAGCAATTTGGAGGTAAAAAGAATGGATCTTGTTCTTGCTTCCGGTTCACCACGGCGGGCAGAATTGTTAAAGCGTTTAGGTGTCCCTTATCGGGTGATTGTCAGTGAAGTTGAAGAAGGGATCTCATGTCCTCCTTGGTCACAATGGGTGCAAGAAGTAGCTTGTTTGAAGGCCCGAAATGTAGCCAGTTTTGCGGGAGAGATAGTTTTGGCTGCTGATACGATTGTGCTCAAAGCGGGACGAGTATTAGGGAAACCAGCTGATGAACAGGAAGCTGAGACCATGCTGACTTTTTTAGCAGGTGATGTCCATGAAGTTTTTACGGGAATTTGTATAGTTAATTGTTTAACTAAAGAAGTATGGCGGGATGTAGGGGTAACAAAAGTTTATTTTCGCTCGTTGACGGAGCAGGAAATAAAAGCATATATAGCCAGTGGTGAGGCTTTAGATAAAGCTGGTGCTTATGGCATACAAGGCTTAGGAAGTTTGCTTATTGAAAAAATCGAAGGCTGTTATTATAATGTGGTAGGATTGCCTTTAGTGAAAACAATGAATTTGCTGAGGAAATGTGGCGTGCAGATTCTTGGTCAGAATGATAATTAATATAATTTTAAAGTAGAGGAAGGAGAAAAAGAAGCTTATGTTTTTATCCAAAGATATCGGGATTGACTTAGGAACTGCGAATACCCTTGTTTATATAAAAGGGAAAGGAATTGTCTTGAACGAGCCATCTGTAGTGGCTTTGCACAGAGAAACAGGAAATGTTTTAGCCGTAGGTGATGAGGCTAAACAAATGATTGGGAGGACACCGGGTAATATTGTAGCTATTCGTCCCATGAAGGATGGCGTGATTGCTGATTTTGAGGTTACCCATATGATGTTACGTTATTTTATTCGGAAGGCGATGAAGAAGAATCCGAGTTTCTTTTATCGTCCTCGGGTAGTTGTTTGTGTTCCGGCAGGAGTAACTACGGTGGAGGAGCGTGCTGTAAAAGAAGCGGCTGTTCAAGCAGGTGCTAAAGAGGCTTATCTGGTGGAGGAACCGATGGCAGCGGCGATTGGGGTAGGACTGCCTATTTATGAGCCTACCGGAAATATGATTGTGGATATTGGTGGTGGCACTACTGATGTCGCGGTTATTTCTTTGGGAGGCATTGTGACGAGTAGGAGTATTCGTATCGGTGGCGATGAATTTGATGAGGCCATTATTAATTATATTAAGCGGACTTATAGTTTAATGATTGGGGAGCGAACTGCAGAAGAAATTAAGATGAAGATTGGTTCGGCGATTAAAATAGACCTACAAGTTAAGCCGGAAAAAGCCAAAGAACAAGAACTCGAGGCAGAAAAAGAGCAGTTAAACGAAGAAGCTCAAGCCTGGATCAGAGAAAAAGAGAAAAAGTGGAAGCTTGATCAAGTAAAAGAAGAGGCCCTTGAAGATAAGAAAAGCGAAGCAAGGGAGGGGCTAGAGTATCGGGTGAGAGGTCGTGATATGGTTTCCGGGTTACCTAAACTTATCATAGTTAGTGCTGAAGAAATAACCGGAGCTATTTCCGAACCAGTGGCTTCTATTGTGGAGGCAATCAAGATTTGTTTAGAAAAAACACCACCTGAATTAGCCGCCGATATTATGGATCGTGGTATTATGATGGCCGGTGGGGGTTCGTTATTATATGGTTTTGATCAGTTAGTTAGTCAGCAGACGGGGATGCCTGTGCATATTTCAGAAGGTCCTCTTAATGCCGTAGCTGTAGGCACAGGGAAGACGTTAGATAATATTGAGGTCTTAAAGAGGTTGGCGATATCGAATAAGCGGATAGGCTAGGTGGTTCTAGGTGACCAAAAAACAAAAAGTTATAATAAGCCTGGTGCTTGTTGTTATTTTTTACTTTGCCTTTAAAATTATGGTTATTACAAGTAGAGAAGAAACAACGGTATTACCTTTGGGAGGGGTAGTAAGAGAAATTATAGCTCCTATACAGAAAGGAATTACCTGGATAACTGCATCTCTGAATGATGTAGTGGTCTATTTTAACGATAATCGCTTTTTAAGACAGCAAAACAAAGAAATGGCGGAAAAAATTGTCCGTTTAGAAGAAGAAGTCTATTCTTTAAAAGAGCAGGAATTAGAGAATCAGCGTTTATTATTGCTTTTAGAATATAAAGAAGAAAAGACTGAGAATTATGACTTAGCCATGGCTAAGGTGATTGGTCGTAATCACGCTAATTGGTATGAAACGTTGCTGGTCAATCAAGGAAGTAAGCAAGGGATTTGGCCGGGAATGGTTGTAGTTAATCATGATGGTTTAATTGGTAGAATTATTAATGTAACTCCTAATACGGCGGAAGTATTATTAATTTTAGATCGTGAAGGAGCAGTAGGAGCACGAATCTTCGAAAATAGGCATACGCCGGGAGTGGTAGTCGGCACGTCTAAATCACAGTATTTACAAATGATTCATCTGCCTCACGACCTTCCCATTGAACCAAATCAGACGGTAGTTACTTCAGGATTGAGTGGAGTTTACCCACCGGGAATACGCATTGGTAAGGTTATTGAAGTTTTACCAGAACCGGGGGGGTTAATGAAGAGGGCTACACTTAAACCTTTTGTGGACTTTTTCCGTTTAGAAGAGGTTCTCATTATTAAAAAGGTGAAAACGCCTGAAGAAAAGATTGTATCTGAAGAGGAATCAGTGGTTGAGAATGCTTAGCCGGATTTGGGGGAGAAAATTAATGCCTTATTATGTAATGATGTTTTTATGGGGTATCGTGTGTTTAATTTTACAGTCTACGCTTTTTTCTCAATTGATGATTGCCAGTGTAAAGCCTGATTTATTATTGATTTTAATTATTTTCAATTGCTTTTTTCAAGGTCCATACAAAGGCTGTGCTTTCGGTTTCTTTTTGGGACTTTTAGAAGATTTATATTTAGGTAGTTATATAGGGATGAACGCTCTGACTAAAGCCTTAACCTCTTTGGTGGGTGGTTGGTTACTTAAAGGAGCTTTTCGGGAAAAGCTTTTAGTGCCGGTGTTAGCCCTTTTTTTAGGTAGCATTTTTAATGGTACGCTTATCATTTTTTTAGGACACATTATAGGCTTAAATTGGGACTGGAATCTTTTTTATTGGAAAGTATTGCCGATGGCGATTTATAATACTTGTTTAGTTCCTTTTATTTATTCGAGCTTTTATCATTGGGTAGAGCAAGATATTAAACAGCAGTCTCTTTAAAGGAGGGGCTTTTTTATGGGATCGCAGAAGCCGAAACTGATGTTGCAGCGCACTTTGCGTCTATATCGGGGTGTTATTGTAGCTATTTTTGTCGTGCTTTTTCTTCGCTTAGCTTGGTTACAATTAATCCAGACAGAAATTTATCAAACTAAGGCTGTTTCTAATACAATGCGGTGGATTGCCATAGAAGCTCCCAGAGGAGAAATTGTTGATAACAAAGGACAGGTGCTGGTTACAAATAGACCAGTTTTTAATATCTCTTTAAATTATCTTGGTTTAAAAGACCGGGATATTGATAAAGTTATTCATAATTTGGTAGAAATTTTTAATGACCCGGAAATTACTTTTGAGAGCATTAAAACATTACTGAAGGGACAGAATCGTCTTTATGAACCAATGATGGTGAAGCGTGATGTTTCCATGGAAGTTGTTACGGCGATTGAAGAGCGGCGACGTGATTTACCGGGGGTGAGTGTCGAGGTTTACCCGCAGCGTACTTATCCTTATGGTAGCTTGGCCGGTCATTTGTTAGGCTATGTTCATTCGATTAAAGAAGAATTGGATGAGCCGGGGTTTGAAGATTATAGTATTAATGACTTGGTGGGTAAAACAGGGTTAGAAAAAGTTTATGAAAAATATTTGAATGGTCAAAAAGGTTATCGCCAGGTAGAGGTAACTTCTTTAAATCAGCCGGTGCGGGAAGTACGTAAGATTTCGCCGGTTCCCGGTCATAAATTGGTGTTAACCTTGGACTTGGAACTTCAACAAGTTTTGGAAAATTCTTTTGATGAAGTTTTAGCTCAGGTACAAAAAAAATATCCTAAGGCTAAGGCCGGTGGAGCAGTAGTACTTAGTGTCAAAACCGGTAAGGTATTGGCCATGGTCAGTCGTCCGGGGCTTAATCCGGATGACTTTAACGGTCGATCTCTTAGTCAGGCTCAGGCCGATTATTATTTTAGAATTTCGCCTCCGGCTTTGCGCAATAGAGTAGTGCAAGGTAGTTATGTGCCCGGTTCGGTATTTAAGCCGATCACGGGTATGGCGGCTTTGACCAGTGGTCAAGTTTCTCTCGAGGAAACTGTGCTTTGCACCGGTCAGTATTGGCATCCTCCCAAAATAAAATGTTGGGATGTTCATGGGCAAACAGATTATTATAAGGCGATTGCCCGTTCTTGTAATGTTTATTTTCAGGAAATGGCGCGTCGCGCTGGGGTTGAGATAATTGGACAAGTGGGGCAAGAATTTGGTTTAGGTGCACGGACGGGGATAGATTTGCCTTTTGAAAGCTCCGGGCTATTACCACATATAGAATGGCAGAAAAAGGAGTTTGCGGCCCGGCAAGAGAAAATTAATCAAACCTTTGATCAAAAAATAGCGACTTTAGAAAAAGAATATAATTCTAGAATTGAGGTAGCCAGTACGGAAAAAGACAAGAAACAATGGAAAAAGGAATTAGCCAATAAAAAAAGAAGTTTAGAATATGAACGTCAAAGTGAGCTTAGTTTTCGGACAAAATGGCATGACTATGATACGTATAATACGGCTATCGGACAAGGGTATAATCAGTTCACGATTATTCAGTTGGCTAACTATGTAGCTACTTTGGCTAATAATGGGCAACGTCATAAGCCTTATGTGGTGGAAAAAATTATTGATGCCGAGGGGAATGTGGTCCAAGAATTTAACCCGGAAGTTATGCTGACTACATCTGTGTCCCTGGAAGTTTTGGAGGAAACAAGAAAGGCGATGACTTTAACGACAGCACCGGGTGGTACCGCTTATTCCCTTTTTTGGCGCTTTCCGGAAGAGATTAAAGTGGCGGCGAAGACTGGTACAGCTCAGCCGGGCAGAGCTGGGTATGTTAAAAATAAAGACTTTGATGGTTTATTTATTGCTTTTGCTCCGGCTGATGACCCTGAGATTGCTTTTGCTGGAGTAATTGAACATGGTTATAGTGGATCTGGTTCGGCAGGGCTTGTGGCTAAAGCTGTTTTTGAAGAATATTTTGGTTTAACGAAACCAAAGCCACAACAGCAACAGGTGACACTTCCACCTGCTTCAGTACCCCAAACACCGGTGGTAGAAGAAACTCCGGTGATAGAAGAAAATGAGGAGCAGGCTGAAGAAGACGAACAGCAGCAGACCGAAGGGGAACTTGAGTCGGAGGGCGAAGAAACTGAACAAAGTGAGGGGACAGAAGAGACTTCGGCTGAAACCCTGCCGGAGCCCCCGGAAATAGTAATACCTGAACAGTCTTCTATGGATATAGACGAACAAAGTGAGAGCAATCACCAAGATATTCCTTGATAAAATAAAAGGGGGGAGTTCATAATGAAGAAGAGGGTATTAATGGGTGGAACATTAATTATCGCAATTATTTTTATTGTGGTCACTTTTATGTATTTTAAACTTAATCCCGATTTGGAGAAGACGGTTAAAAATAACGCCTCTGTTGGTTCGGAATTTAAGGAGCCGGGGAGCGAAGTGCACGAGCCCGGTAAAAATTTTTACATAGATGAAATAAAGTTAGATACATATCAGTATGTCGGGGATGAAACCTATTTTTGGGAAGATAAGATACTCAAATGTTCTAATGCGGAAGGAAGATTGCGTGAATTTAAGTCTATAGTTGCTAAACAAAGTGAGTATTTTCAATGGTTAGTATCCGGGGACGGTCGAAAAGTGGCTTGGACAGAAGAAATTTCTAATAAAGATGACATTTTAGAAATTGCTTTATATGTAGCTGATTTAGATGGTAAGAATAAGCTAAAGGTTGTGGAAAAAGGGTATTTGGAAATAGTGAGGCTAGAGAATTTTAGAAATAGTGAAGCCTTATATTATGGGAAGTGTGCTCCTGAACAATATCTTAAAGACCTTTATAAATTAAATACGCAAACAGGGGAAGTAGAACTTATTTTAGGTCGAGAGTTTGATCAAAATAATTATGGAGATTATATTACAGCTGTTTCTAGTAAGGCGGAATATGTCGCATATTTTCAAGGGCTGTTTTTGATCGTGAGAGAAATAGCAACCGGTCAAGAAACAAAAATTTCTCTACCTACGTCTTGTGAACGTTCATTTTTGGGTTTTGGGGCTTTTTCACCGAATAATCAGGAATTCGTTTTTATATTGGCAAATGATGAAGGTATATTTGAATATGTAGTAGTAGACCTGGAAATAAAAAATGTTAAAACATATCAGGATTTTAAAGAAACGCCTGCCTGGTATTGGCAAGATATTGTGGAGAGCGAACAAAATTTATAAAAGGGGGAAAATTCATAATGCGGAAGGGGTTATTAGAGTTGGAATAGAAAAACGGCAAAATTCCTGTTTTTTCTTTGAGGGTGGCAGGGATTCGCGGAGGGAATCGCGAACATATAAAAATAGTCTACCTGTCATGTATTAAAAAAAGATAGGACAGCAAGAAAAATGCAGGAGGATATGAGGCTATTGACAAAAGATGACTTAATTACTATAAAAGGAGATAGGGATGGATTGCACTTATTTTGTCAAGAAACAGCTTTATGGAGTGAGGTCATTGCTGAAATTAAAGAGCGGTTAACCGGTGAATATCAGCGTTTCTTTGCAGGAGCAAGTGTGATTGTAGAACTGGGAAAGCGAAATCTTGCGGCAGAAGAAATTAGTACACTTTGGGCCACATTGTTAGAATGTGGTGTCCAAATTAAAGGAATTAAAGCAGACACAGGAGAAGACTCTAAGGCAACAGAAAAGAAAAGTTCTTTTGTTTCAGAGAAAAAAATATCGGAGACAGAGTATCTTAGCCAAAGACCGATTTATATCATGGAAAGAAATATGCGTTCCGGTCAAAATATAACTTTTGATGGTCATGTACTTGTTTTTGGTGATGTTAATCCCGGTGCCGAGATTATTGCTGCGGGATTTATTATGGTCTTTGGGTCTTTACGTGGTATTGCTCATGCCGGGGCTACCGGTGATGAAAA
>DUTO01000203.1 GCA_012842035.1 Clostridia bacterium
GCCGGTGGTAAATTTGGGGGAGAAGGTTATAAGGTTTCTGGAGGACTGCATGGAGTAGGAGCTGCTGTAGTTAATGCTTTATCTGAATGGCTAGAAGTAGAAATAAGGCGTAACCAAAAAGTTTATTATCAAAGATATGAACGCGGTAAAGTGATTACTAATTTACATGAAAAAGGAACAAGTAAAAAAACAGGTACGAAGATAACTTTTAAACCGGATAATTTAATTTTTGAGGAAATTAATTTTAGTTTTGAAATTTTAAGTCACCGTTTACGAGAATTATCTTTTTTAAATAAAGGATTAAAAATTTATTTAAAAGATCAACGTACAGGGAAAAAAGAAGTTTTTCATCATCAAGGTGGTATTATAGACTTTGTTAAATATTTAAATAAAAACAAAAATGTATTACATTCTAAGCCTATTTATTTGGCCAGTGAAAAAGAAGATACACAGTTTGAGGTTTCTATTCAATATAATGACAGTTATACGGAAAACCTTTATTCTTTTGCCAATAATATTCATACAACAGAAGGCGGAACACATGAAGTTGGTTTTAAATCAGCTTTAACGCGGTGTATTAATGACTATGCTCGGAAAAAAAATTTATTAAAAGAAAATGAAGAAAATTTATCCGGAGAAGATGTGCGTGAAGGCTTAATGGCCATCATTTCCGTGAAAGTAAAAGAACCTCAATTTGAAGGGCAAACCAAAACTAAACTGGGGAACAGTGAATTAAGAGGTTTAACGGAAACGGTAGTTAATGAAGGTTTAACGATCTTTTTAGAAGAAAATCCTGCAGTAGCTAAAAGAATCGTGGAAAAAGCTATTCAAGCGGCTAGGGCTAGGGAAGCTGCCCGTAAAGCCCGGGAATTAACGCGTCGTAAAAATGCGTTAGAAGCAACTACTCTTCCCGGTAAATTATGGGACTGTTCGGTTGGTGACCCAGCCTTGTCTGAACTTTATTTAGTGGAAGGTGATTCGGCCGGCGGTTCTGCTAAAAGTGGGCGAGACCGTCGTTTTCAAGCTATTTTACCTTTACGTGGTAAAATTATTAATGTGGAAAAGGCCCGTTTGGATAAAATTTTAGGTAATGCAGAAATTAGGGCGATGATTACAGCCATTGGAGCAGGAATTGGCGATGACTTTGACCTAAGTAAAGCACGTTATCATAAAATAGTGATCATGACTGATGCGGATGTGGATGGTGCCCATATTCGTACACTTCTGCTTACTTTTTTTTATCGTTATATGCGTCCTTTAGTAGAAGCGGGTTATGTTTATATTGCCCAACCTCCGCTTTATAAAGTGAAAAAAGGGCAAAAGGAAATTTATCTCTATTCGGACCAAGAATTAGCCCAAACAACGGAAAGTTTTGCTGAAAGCAGGTATAGTATCCAGAGATATAAAGGTTTAGGGGAAATGAACCCTGAACAATTATGGGAAACAACCATGAATCCGGAAGAGAGAACGATTCTGCAAGTAAATGTAGAAGATGCGATGCTGGCTGATGATATTTTTACTGTTTTAATGGGGGAAAAAGTAGAGCCACGCCGCGAGTTTATTCATCTGCATGCTAAACAGGCTCGTAATTTAGATATTTAAGTGTCAAGTAGGTCAAGCAGGTAAAAGTTTTTTACTTAAATGAGGTGTAAATTAGTGGAAACATACAAAGAGGGTAAGATTGTACCTGTAGAATTAGAAGAAGAAATGAAAAAATCATATATTGATTATGCGATGAGTGTTATTGTGGGGCGGGCTCTGCCTGATGTAAGAGATGGTCTGAAACCGGTACACAGGCGTATTCTTTTTGCTATGCATGAATCAGGTATGACCGCCGGTAAGCCTCATAAAAAATCGGCGCGTGTAGTCGGGGATGTTTTAGGTCGTTATCATCCGCATGGCGATACTGCTGTTTATGATGCTATGGTTCGTTTAGCCCAGGATTTTTCTACAAGATATATGCTCATTGATGGTCAAGGTAATTTTGGTTCTGTTGATGGTGATTCGGCAGCAGCAATGAGGTATACCGAAGTTCGAATGTCTAAGATTGCCGCAGAACTTTTAAAAGATATTGAGAAAGAAACAGTTGATTTTGTACCTAATTATGATGAGTCCATGGAA
>DUTO01000204.1 GCA_012842035.1 Clostridia bacterium
TAATTCACCTCACTTATGTATGCAAATAAATAATCCTTCTCTTTCTCTTGATTTTAACAGTACATACCAATCTCTGCAAGAGGGTAATTCCTATCGCAAAACAGAAAACAAGCCCCCAATGACTTAATTGCAAAGGCATCGTCTTAAAAATGCGCTGAAAAAATGGAACATAAAGCACGATTAACTGCATCCCAAACGAACAAAGAACTGCTCCCACTAAAAACAAATTAGAAAAAAGACCAAGCTCAAAAACTGAATAACTTTCCGAACGACAAGGAAAAACATAAAAAAGTTGAACCACAACTAAAGTGGTAAAGGCCATCGTTCTGGCTAAAACCAAATCTTCCCCACCCCAATAAAAAGCTGTAATAAAAGCCAATAAAGTACTTACACTAATCAAAACACCCATAACCAAGATTTGTTTAGGTAAACCATAGGCAAAAATACTTTCCCGAGGGCTACGCGGTTTCCGTTGCATAATTCCGGGGTCACCGGGGTCAAGCCCTAAAGCCATCGCCGGTAACCCATCAGTAACTAAATTAACCCATAAAATTTGAATCGGTAACATCGGTAAAGGGAGCCCTAAAAGAGCAGCCACGAACATCGTCAATACTTCCCCCATATTACAAGAAAGCAGATAACGAATAAACTTTCTAATATTATCATAAATGATTCTTCCTTCTTCTACCGCCGCGACAATCGTGGCAAAGTCATCATTGGCTAAAATCAACGAAGCAGCTTCCCGTGTTACATCTGTACCACTTAAGCCCATACTAATCCCTATATCGGCTTCCTTGACTGCCGGAGCATCATTGACACCATCTCCGGTCATAGCCACAACATGCCCTGCCTCTTTTAGCATTTTCACAATCCGCAATTTATGACGCGGCGAAACCCGCGCATATACCACAACTTGGTTAATAATTCTTTTTAACTGGGCATTTGTTAATTCATCAAGGTCATTGCCACTAAGCACAAGTTGCCCGGAATTAGTAATAATTTGCAACTCCTGAGCAATGGCCTCTGCTGTTTTTTTATGGTCTCCCGTAATCATCACTGTTTTAATTCCTGCCCTTTTACATAACCCGATGGCTTGTTTAGCCGATTGCCGCGGTGGATCAATCATACCGGCCAAAGCAACAAAAACAAGGTCTTTTTCTAATTCTTGTTCCTGCTGTAAAGAAATTTCCGTAAACAGATTCTTTTTCTCCTTAAAAAACTCTATAGGTAGCCGGCGATAAGCAAAACCAATAACCCGCAAAGCCTGAGAAGCCATCTCTTCATTAGCGGAAAGAATTTTAGCTTTAATTTCCGGAGTAAGAACGCTCACTTTTCCTTCCCACCAAACCTTACTACACAAATTAAGCAAGACATCAGGAGCACCCTTTGTATAAATCTTATACGAACCCTTTACCGCTTGATAGACAACACTCATTCTTTTGCGTTCAGCTTCAAAGGGAATTTCACCGATGCGTATTTCTCCTTTTTCCAAATGTTCCCGCCAAAAACCGGCTTTAGCTGCCGAAACAAGTAAAGCACCTTCTGTAGGGTCCCCCATAATCCGCCACTGATTACTCCGTTTTCGTAAAAGCCCCGGAAGCAAAGTCTCCTTTTTTTTCAAATAAGCATTATTACATAAAGCTGCTATTTTAAAAGATAATTCTAAGCCTAACTTATTTTTCTGTTGATACTCTTCTTTTTTCTGCATTAAAAAATTAATTTGACCATGTGGCACATATCCTTCTCCCTGAAAAGAAATAACTTCTCCGGATAAATAATATTGTCTAACTGTCATTTCATTTTGGGTCAGCGTGCCCGTCTTATCAGAACAAATTACCGTTGCACAACCTAAAGTTTCTACTGCCGGCAAAGAACGCACAATCGCTTGACGTTTAACCATCTTCTGGACACCTAAAGCTAAAACTACAGTAACAATAGCCGGTAAACCTTCCGGAATAGCGGCAACAGCTAAACTTACTCCGGTTAAAACCATGCGATAAACAGTTTCACCTCGAGCTAAGCCTAAAAAAACTACAGCGCCAACAATTATTAAACAACATAATACTAACCAATAACCTAACTGGGCTAGGCGCTTTTGCAAAGGTGTTGCCTCTTCCTCAATTTCTTGTATACTACCGGCAATTTGCCCCATCTCTGTCGTCATACCTATACTTACCACTACACCTAATCCCTTGCCTCGCGTAATCACCGTTCCCATATAAGCCATATTCTTGCGATCACCAAGTGCTGTTTTCATCTCACAAACTTCTGCTGCCCTCTTTTTTACAGGCAGTGATTCCCCGGTTAAAACCGCTTCATTTATTTCCAATTGCTGTCCGACAAGCAAACGTAAATCTGCCGGGATAATATCTCCCGTCTTTAAAAGGACTATGTCTCCCGGCACAAGTTGTACAGCAGAAATTATTTTAGGCATACCTTCTCGCCTAACCGTAGTTTCCTGAGCCGTTAGCTTCTTTATTTTTTCTAAAGACTTCTCCGCCCGATATTCTTGCCCAAAACCTAAAACAGCATTAATAATCACAATTACCAAAATGGTCACTGCATCCGCATATTCCGTCAACAAAGCAGAAATAAGTGCAGCAGCAAGCAGAATAATAACCATAAAGTCACTGAATTGAGCTAAAAAAAGTGCCCACACCGACTTCCGTTTTTGTTGCTTTAACTGATTGGGGCCCACTAACTCTAAGCGTCGCCGAGCCTCACTTTCCGAAAGTCCTTTTTGAGAATTAACCTGTAATTTCTGCAATACTTCTTCTCTGGTCATTTCTTCCCACTGCTTCCTCAACATGAACCTTCCTCCCCGGCAAAAAGACTATACATAAATTCTTATTCTTCTTTTGCTAAAAAATAACCAGAGATAATAAGCCGGCATAAACATTTAAGGCTTTATTCTTAGTTAAAGAATAAAGCCTTTTTTTAAACAGAACTATTAAGGTTTATAAATTATCAAAAAAAACTCTTCTCCCTGCTCTACAAGCAAAGGTTCTCTCGCTCCTTTTTCCTTCATCTTTTTAATCAACATGGGTACACCTCTGCCCAATTGATCAATATATCTCATGTTTTCCATATATTTTACCAGAAAAGGATTGCGGGCATAAGATACTCCTATTTTCATCTTTTCTATTGTCACAGTATTAGGTAACCTCCCTGGACTTCTGAACTCTATCCGATCATCAAACATAAAAACTCTTATTTTGGAACCACTAATACTATAATTTCTATGAACCAAAGAATTTACAATAGCCTCCCTCAGCACAACCACCGGATAGGCCTCTTTTTCTTCTCTTTTAAGACCGTTAACCACGGAAGGAATTAACAAATTATTTTTTAAAACTACTAATAATTGTTCCGCAATATCCGGCAATCTGCCCACGATAATTTTTTTATCAATTAATTCATCCGTTATTTCTTTCCCTTTAAAATGAGCAAAACTAACCCCATTTTGCGGAAGATGTTTTTCAGGTTTTTTGCCAAAAATCAGTAGTCCGCCTACAGTACACAAAACTTCTCCTGCAACTTCTTTTAAAATATCGGCATTGAGCAATATTCTTTCTACAGTTTCCGTAGACTCATCAAATAAATCAAAGGTATTATACTTTAAAAAATAATCCCTAATAATATCGATATTTAAATCCTTCATTGAAGTTTCTTCTACCGGTGATATATCAAAATGAAAGACTCCTGTTCTTTCAAAAAGTCGTAATAATTCCTCTCTTGAAGCAATCCGTTTTGTTGAACCAACTCGTATATAATATTTATGATTAGCGGTATAATATGGTTTGTTAATTCCTTTAGAAACATTCACTACCACAATTGTTTTCCCCTCTACTTTAATTTTATAAAAAGAAGGAACGATATTAGGGAAACAATTATTTCTACATACATTCATTACTTTTTCCTCTATTTTATTATCTTTAACCCCTTTTATATTTCCTTGGTCATCAACACCAAGCAAAATTGTGCCACCTTCTGAATTAGCAAAAGCCACAATTTCTTCAGCTAATTCTTTTGCTTTAATATCTTCTTCCTTAAACTCTACATATGAATTTTCTCCATTATTAATCATCTCTAAGATATTTTTTAAATCCATTATCAACATCCCTCCTCTCCGCCTAAATTCGATTAATAAACCACTCAATTTCAGACAGTTCTTTGTAAAATTATACTATAGTTACCTTTGTATCTCAAACATAACACATTTAATTTTATCTAGTTTGCTCATGAATTTTAATTTTAGGCAACACTAGTGATTTATAATTATCAGATTCGCACTTCTCTGACCGTTCATTAATTTGTTTTTATTTTCGTTAAACAGATTCATTTTGACACATTAATTTAGCCTGTTCCATGACAATATCCACTGCCTGAGGTGTTTTATCCGGTGGATAATCATATTTTTTTAGCAATCTTTTAATCGTCATTTTCATTTTGGCCTGTACACTTTCCCGGATAGCCCAATCTACACTGATGTTATTTTTAATGGAAACTGTTAGGTCTCTGGCAATCTGTATCAAAATTTCATCACCCATCACTTCTCGAGCCGATTCATTTTCGGCTAAGGCATCATAGAAGGCTAATTCATCCGGAGTAAGGCCGGTGCTTTCACCACGTTTTTCCGCTTCATTAATCTCTTTAGCAAGAGCAATCAATTCCATGATTACCTGAGTGGTTTCGATAGTTCTATTTTGATATTTTCTAATAGAAGCTTCCAATAGCTCAGAGAATTTCCTGGACTGAACGAGATTGCGTCGGGAAAAAGTCTTGATATTTCCTTTCAGCAAACGGTTCAATAGCTCCACCGCTAGATTCCTTTGTTTCATTCCTCTTACTTCTTCTAAAAACTCATCGGAAAGAATGGCAATATTCGGTTGGGAAAGCCCTACAGACCCTAAAATATCCACCACTTCATTAGAAGAAATCGCCTTAGATACTAACTGATTCAATTCACTATCCAGTTGTGTGGTTGTTTTCTTCTTCCCGTCAGCACTAAGCATCTTTACCAAGCTTACTTTTACTGCCTTATGGAAGCCAACTTCAAGATTAAGTTGTTCAGCGATATCCGTTGTTGCACACAACGAATAAGCCCGGGACATCTCGGTCACCAACTTGATATAGTCATTCTTTCTATCTTCACGCAACCCAATAATAAAATCCATTGTTTCCACAATCGCCTGCATTTTCTCACTAGACTTACCGGTAAAAAACTTACTGTAGTCATGACCATGAAGAAGTTCTTGAATTAAGTCATACTTTTCTAAAAGAACCTGTGCAGCTACTTCTGTATCGACACCCGTTGTTTTCTTATCACTTTCCGTATACTGAGCCAGTGCTTCTTTCAGACTTTCGGCAATACCAATATAATCTACAATCAGTCCGCCTTCCTTATCCTTAAAAACCCGGTTTACCCTAGCAATGGCCTGCATTAAATTATGACCCTTCATCGGCTTATCGATATACATGGTATGCATACTCGGTACATCAAAACCCGTGAGCCACATATCACGAACAATGACCAGCTTAAGCTCATCATTTCTATCCTTCATCCGCTTAGCCAATGTTTCACGCGTGGCTTTAGTTCCGATAAACGGTTGCCAATCCGCCGGGTCAGAGGAACTACCAGTCATCACTACCTTGATTTTTCCGGACATCAGGTCATCACTGTGCCAAATTGGACGAAGCGCAACTATCTCTTTATAGAGGTCAATAGCTATACGACGACTCATTGCTACAATCATACCTTTACCGCCTTCGTATTCTTGAGATTGTTCCCGTTTTTCAAAATGCTCGACAATATCCTTGGCAATTTGTTTTACTCTCTGCTCAGTGCCCACAATAGCTTCCAGCCTAGCCCATTTACTTTTAAGTTTTTCCTTTTGACTATATTCTTGATATTCAGTAATTTCTTCGTATTCACTATCCACCTGAGGTTTCATTTCTTCCGGCAGTTCCAGTTTAGCAAGTCTGCTTTCATAGAAGATTTTAACCGTTGTTTTATCTTCGACCGCTCTGGTCATATCATAAATATCAATATAGTCACCAAAGACAGCTCTGGTATTTTTATCTGTTAATTCTACCGGTGTACCGGTAAAACCGATGTAAGAAGCATGAGGCAAACTATCCCGCATATACTTGGCATAACCGTATCTAACCTCTGCTTCAGTTTTGCCTTTAGCCACTTCTGCACCAAAACCATACTGGCTACGATGGGCTTCATCGGCAATCACAATCACATTTTTTCGCTCGGTAAGCACCAGGTCATATTCGTCAAAACCTTCAGCAGCCTTATAATAAGATGAAGTGTACTCTCCCACCTCACTTGTCAAAGGAGCAAACTTATGAATAGTCGTAAAGATAATGCCTCCACTGGTACGATTGTTCAACAGCTCTCTTAAATGAGCTCTGCTCTCTGCTTGTACCGGTGTATTCCTTAATAAGTCCTTACTTTTCAAAAAA
>DUTO01000205.1 GCA_012842035.1 Clostridia bacterium
ATTGAAAATGAAATCTTAATGCACTTGCGGGCAACTAAAAAAAACAGAGGCGAGGTTTCTCTTTATGAACCGATAGGTGTTGATAAAGAGGGTAATGAAATTACGTTAATTGATATTTTAGGTACCCATCCGGATATTGTTCCGGATTTGGTGCTAACGAATGTAGAGTTCCAGCAAACTTTGGAAAAGATTAAATATTTAAGCACACGAGAAAGGAATGTTTTGGAAATGCGTTTTGGCTTGAATAATGGTTTTAGAAAAACACAACGAGAAATTGCCAAGTTGTTAGGAATTTCTCGTTCTTATGTGTCACGTATTGAGAAAAGAGCTTTGGAAAAATTAATTAAGGAGTTAAAAAAATAAAAAAAGGACCTCTTTTGCTGAGGTCAACAGAAAAAATAAATATTAAATTGTAAATATATAAAAAAGGAAAGATATTAGTTCACTTTTAATTATATATTATAGAGAGGGGCTAAGTAAAGAAATTTTTAGAAGAAAATTGATTGTTAGAGAAAATGAGTCATTCTCCTGGTTAGGAATGATTTTATTCTCTATTTATGGTAAAATATTTGTAGGAATATGGTAGGAGATAATTATGAGTGTTTTTAAACCTGATTTAATGGTTAATTCGCTTCGTGATATTAATTTAAAGTTGCATTGGGAGAAAGGTAAACGAGGCATAATTTTAGACCTTGATAATACAATAGTTTTGTGGAATGTTGTGGAATTAAATACAGAAGCACAGTCTTTTCTCGAGGAAGCGCTTGCTTTAAAATATAAAATATATTTACTGACAAATGCTAGTCGAAAAAGAACGGAAAATATTGCTCAAAAACATGACCTTTCTTATATTGCGCCGGCGTTTAAACCTCGAAAAAATGCTTTTTTAAGAGCTTTAAAGAAAATGAATTTACAAAAAGAAGAAGTTTTAGTTGTTGGTGACCAAATTTTTACGGATATTTGGGGAGGAAATCGGGTAGGCTGTTATACAATTTTAGTATCTCCTCTTTCGTCAAGGGAATTTATTGGTACAAAAATTTTGCGGTTATTGGAGTTTTTTGTTAAACGAAAATTTATATAAGGTGAATTGATTTAGCATTTAAGGCAGGTGAATAATTTGCAAACAAATATTATCCTTATAGGGTTTATGGGCACAGGGAAAACGGCCGTAGGCAAAAGATTAGCTGCGATTTTAAAAAAAGAGTTTTATGACACGGATCAAGAAGTGGAAAATGTTACGGGGATGACAATTTATCAATTATTTAACAAACATGGAGAAGTTAGGTTTCGCTCGGAGGAAAACTTAGCTTTACAACGTTTATTACAAAAGGAAAATTGTGTTATTGCTACTGGAGGAGGAATTATTTTAAATCAAAATAATATTGATTTTTTAAGCGAAAAAGGTGTTATAATTTGTCTTACGGCACGACCGGAAATTATTTATGAACGAGTGAAAAAAAGAAATAACCGTCCTTTATTAAAAAGAAAGAATCTTTATGAAACGATTATTCAATTAATGGTTGAACGTGAAGAACTATACAAGTGTGCTGATTTTTATGTTGATACTTCTGATTTGGATTTTGGGGAAATTATAGAAGAGATTATTGCCTTTTTAAAAGAATACGAGCAAGTATCTCTTCAGGTATAATAATTCAGAAAATCCGAGGTGTTTATTTGCAGGGATTTACTGAAAAAAGTCGAATATTCCTAATTACGAGTAATTTTTTAAGTTAATAAAATGTAAAGGTAAATAGGAGGGCAGAACGAGTGGATGTTATTAAGATATTAAAAAAAGCAATTGAGCTTGGAGCTTCAGATATTCATTTTTCTGTAGGTACTCAACCGACATTTCGCATTAATGGTATATTAGTCCGTTGGAAACCGGAGGATGAAGAAGCAAAAATTTTAAAACGTGATGACATTATAAAAACTATTCATGAGATTATGGAGCGGGATCAATTAGTAGCTTGGCAGAATCAAGGCGAATATGACTTTTCTTATTCTCTTCCCGGGATAGGTCGCTTTCGGGTCAATGTTTTCCGTCAACGTGGCTGCCCTAGTTTAGCGATTCGTCCTGTACCATATGAAATACCACCTTTAGAAAAATTAGGGGTTCCTGAATCTATTGTTGAGCTGGCGAAAAAAAAAGATGGTTTGATTTTAGTTACCGGAACTACGGGCTGTGGGAAATCAACAACACTTGCTGCTTTAATTAATAAAATAAATATGGAGGAAGAAAAACATATTATTACCATTGAAGACCCTATTGAGTATCTTTATCAACATAAGAAAAGTATTGTTAATCAAAGAGAATTAGGTGGAGATACTGCTTCTTTTGCCGGAGCGTTGCGTGCTTGTTTACGTCAAGACCCGGATGTGATTTTAATCGGAGAATTACGTGATTTAGAAACAATTGCTACTGCAATTACCGCTGCCGAAACAGGGCATTTGGTTTTTGCTACATTACATACTAGGAGTGCGGCACAGTCTATAGATAGAATTATAGATGTTTTTCCCGCTAATCAACAAACTCAGATTAAAGTTCAACTTGCGGCTACCTTGCAAGGAATAATTACTCAGCAGTTATTACCTAGGGCAGATGGCAATGGTATGGCTTTAGTAGCTGAGATATTAATTAGCATACCGGCTATTCGCAATTTAATTAGAGAGGGAAAAACGCACCAAATCCCGACAGTTTTACAAACGGGTGCCCGTTGGGGTATGCAAACTATGGAGATAGCTTTATGCGATTTAGTTAAGAAAAATATTGTAACGATGGAAACAGCTTTAAATTATATAAATGACAAAGAAAGCTTTAAGCGTTTAGTCAATGCGCGAAATTATTATTAAAGGCATTATTATATAAAGTTATTTAAGGTGTTGATTATCTTGGATATTCTTTTACTTTTTTTTACTTTTCTTTTTGGACTTGCTTGTGGCAGTTTTCTTAATGTTTGTATTTATCGTTTGCCTAGAAAGGAAAGTATTCTTTTCCCTTTTTCTCATTGCCCCTCTTGCCAAATAAAACTACAAGCCCGTGATTTAATTCCTATCGTAAGTTTTTTTTCACTTAAGGGCAAATGTCGCTATTGTGGCGGCAAAATACATTGGCGTTATCCTGTAGTTGAATTAATTAACGGCTTAGGCTGGGTGGCTATAATTGCTTTTTGTGGTTTTACTTTAGAAGGAATAATGACCGCATTAATCTTTTCTTTTGCTATCGTGATAACATTAATTGATGTAGAACATTATCTTATTTTAAATAATGTCTTAATCTTTCTTTTTCTTTTGGGTTTTCTTTTTCATCTTCTTTCACAGGAGATGAGTTTAAAAATACGAGTATGGGGGATGTTAGTTGGTTTTACTATCCCCTTTTTTCTAGCTTTAATTAGTCGCGGAGGCATGGGTGGAGGGGATATTAAATTATGTACGGTGATGGGGTTTTGGTTGGGGTTTCCCGGTATTTTTCAAGCGATATTTATTGGGGCATTAATAGGTAGTGTGATCGGTATTGCGTTACTTTTAACTAAAGTGAAAAAGAGAAAGGACCCGGTTCCTTTCGGACCATTTTTAGTGTTGGGCTTTTTAATCGTATTTCTTTTTCAAGAACAAATACACTTTTGGTATTGGTCTTTATTTTAAGGGAAGGAGGCGAACTATACTTTGGAATTAATTAATTATACGCTTAAATGGGTGTGGGAGGTTATGGATGAAGTTTTGCCTCAATATCCTGATATTTGTAAATGCGAACGATGTCGGTATGATATAGCTGCGTTCGCAGCTAATAGGCTTGCTCCTTTTTATGTGGTGAGTAGACAAGGATCTGTTTTTACTAAAACAAAATTACTTTCCCAGCAAAGCCGGACAGATATTTTAGCTGAGGTTATTAAGGCTATTGAAATAGTAAGTAAGAATCCACATTACCAAGAGTGAATAAA
>DUTO01000206.1 GCA_012842035.1 Clostridia bacterium
AAAGGAACTTCCGGATCCATTCTATAAGCACTACTATTATCAATAACGACGGCTCCTTCTTCACGAGCTATGGGCGCTAGTTCAAGAGCCGCATCTCCTCCCGCCGCCATTAACACAAGGTCAACACCTTGAAAAGCACCGGGAGCTACTCTCTTAATCACATGGTCTTTTCCCCGAAAATTAACGACGTCTCCATCGTTTCTTCTCACTAAAAGAGTCAATTCAGATACAGGCACAGTGGATTTTTCTAAAATCTTAACCATTTGTCTTCCTACTGCACCCATCCCCACAATCGCTACTTTATATCCTTTCATCACTTTCCTCCCCTTCATAAAAAATATATAATTAATCTTATAAACAAAAGTTAACCATTTAACTTATACTTAATTATATGCTATTATACCTCTTCAAACTAAATTCTTCAACGAGAAAACGTGGTAGCATAAAAACTGTGCTTATATTTTCCCGGGTGTTTACCTGACAACAAATTTCTATTAAAATTAAAATAGTTTTTCTGTTTCATAATCTTTAATTTTTAAGGAGGCTTTCCATTGAAAAAAAATGCATTAAAAATAAACTTATCATTATTCTTATTTATATTTATCCTCTGTGGAGTTTTTCCTCTTCTTACTAAAGCTGAAACATCAATATTATCTTCCACAGACATTCCCCAAAACTTTGCTCAAGAAATCTTCCCCCTTCAAAAAACAAAAATAGAACTGCACGATCAAAAAATAACTTTAGATTGGTCTGAAAAAACAACAACAGTTAGCAGCAGCTACCACTTAGTCAATCCGGAAGAGAAAAAAGTAAGATTAAAAATAGGGTTACCCCTGCCGGTCCCCCAAAATAAGGAAACAGATCCTGCTGTAATAAATCCTGGTGAAGTAAGCTCTCCCCTAAAAGTTTTTTATCAAGGGGAGGAAATAAAAACTAGCTATCAACAAAACATCAAAGGCTATGTTTGGGAAATACGAATAAATCCCGGTGAAGAAGTAAACCTAGAGGTCTACTATACACTACCAAACGAAATAAACGAGCAAGGATTATGTGAAATTGGCTATCGATTTTCTCCAACGAAAACAATCTTTCCGTTAGGTGAATCTCCTCAATTTTCTCTTGTCCTTAATTTCCTTGATACCCATCCCGGTCAAATTATCAATCTTAAACCTGACAATTATATATTTGTAGAAAACTCTCTTGTCTGGGAAGAGAATAACCAAGAGCAAAATAAAAGAAAAGACATTGTCATCACTACAAATCTTTTGGAAGAAAATAAAAGCTGGACCACTCTTCTTTCCACTAAGGACAAAAAACAACTTTTTACCTTAATCTCACAAGAACAATATCAAGAAGCCGCTTCTTTTTTAGAAAACAAATACCATGACTTTACCAAGACTGAAGAAAAACAATTACTGCTGCTAGGACAAGCTTATTACTTAAAAAAAGCCGGAAATACAAAAAAAGTACTTAACCTTTTTTCTGACCTTGTTAACAATGATACCCCTTATCCTCGTGCTTATTGGGAACTGGGAAAGTCTTATGAACATCACACTGGTAAATTAACCGGCTTATTTAACCAAATTCAGGAACAACAAATTCATGCTTTGCTTCAACCTTGGCTAGTCGCTAAATTACCCCCTGAAAAAGTAAAATTATCATCTCCCGAAATAACCATAAAATAT
>DUTO01000207.1 GCA_012842035.1 Clostridia bacterium
GCAGTCCTATTGCGATTATCTGTATAGGCATCTTTTTTCTAAACACGGTGGCAATATGGGCGAAACTGGTTGTGTCGGTTGGATGTTTAAACAAAAAGGTGTACTTGTTTTAAATAGGGAAAAATTAGATTTAAGTGAGGATGATTTGTTTCTTCTAGCTTTAGATAAAGGGGCAGAAGATATTATCTTGGATGATGCAGAAGAAATAGAGATTTATACAGAACCAACCGGTTTTCAAAATGTTAAAGAAGGATTAGAAGAGGAAGGTTTGGAATTTGATAGTGCGGAAATTGAGATGATTCCTGAAACTAGTGTAGAAGTAGCTGGTTTTGAACAGGCAAAATTACTGTTAAAGTTGTTAGATTGTTTAGAGGAACATGATGACGTTCAGGATACTTTTACGAATTTTGATATACCGGAAGAGATTTTAGCCCAAATAGAACCAAGGATATAATTAGTTATCAGGGAGAAATAAGAAAAGTGGAGTGTGAAGATTGCTTATCTTAGGAATAGACCCCGGGATAGCGATTACCGGATATGGAGTAATTGAAGTACAGGCTAATCGTTATCAAACATTGGAATATGGTGTGGTTCGTAGTAGTAGCCAAGAAGAGACGGCTAAAAGGCTGCAAAAGATTTATCAAGGGGTGAGTCGCATTATCGATCTTTACAAACCTGATGCGCTGGCTATTGAGGAATTGTTTTTTAATAAAAATGTCAGGTCAGCTTTTTCTGTTGGTCAAGCGCGGGGAGTTGCAATGTTGGCAGGATGTCAGCACGGGATATCTGTTCATGAATATACACCTCTCCAAGTTAAACAAGCAGTAGTAGGGTATGGTCGGGCGGAAAAACAGCAAGTACAATTTATGGTTAAAATTCTTTTGAATTTACAGGAGATTCCGCGCCCTGATGATGCTGCCGATGCTTTAGCGATTGCTATTTGTCATAGTAATTTTTGTTCTTCTAATTTAGGAAGAAGGAGAGAGATAATTGATTGAGTTTATTCAGGGCGAACTACAATTAAAAAGCACAAATTATATTGTTGTCCAAGTGGGCGGGATAGGTTATAGGCTATTTACTCCTTCTTTAACTATGGCAAAGCTTCCGTCTGTGCGAGAGGAAGTAACTATGTTTACTTATTTACACGTACGGGAAGATGAATTAAGCTTATATGGATTTTTGTCTAGTGAAGAACGGGAGGTTTTTATTATTCTTTTACAGGTTACAGGAATAGGACCTAAATTAGCGTTAGCTATTTTATCACATCTATCAGTCTCAGAATTGCGTAGAGCAATAATACTTAGTGATACAAAATCTTTGACAACTATTCCGGGAGTAGGTAAAAAGACGGCAGGGAGGATGATCCTTGAATTAAAAGATAAATTAGAGAAGCAAGCTCTTTCGGAAGAGGAAGTGGTAGTTAGAGGCCCTTTACATACTGATGCGCGTAGTGAAGCGATTTCCGCCTTATTGGCTTTGGGTTATAGTTTGACCGAAGCACAACGAGCAGTACCTAATACCAAAAAAGGACAAGATTATTCTGTAGAGGAATTGATTCGCTTAGCTTTAAAAAACATAGCGAAATATTAAACGGGGGAAGTTAAATGAATGAGGAGAGAATTGTCTCACCTGGTTTGATGAAGGAAGAGAATGATGAATTAAGTTTGCGCCCTAGCTGTTTGGACGAATATATTGGGCAAGAAAAAATTAAACGTAATTTGCATGTTTTTATTACTGCAGCAAAACAGAGAAAGGAAGCATTAGACCATGTGCTACTTTATGGACCGCCCGGTTTAGGAAAGACAACATTGGCCAATATTATTGCCCATGAAATGGGGGCTCAAATTCGGGCTACTTCCGGTCCGGCTATCGAAAGACCGGGCGATTTAGCGGCTATTTTAACTAATTTACAGCCACATGATGTCTTATTTATTGATGAAATTCATCGTTTAAATAGAACGGTGGAAGAAGTTCTTTATCCGGCGATGGAAGATTATTGTTTAGATATAATTATCGGTAAAGGGCCGAGTGCTCGTTCGATTCGTCTTGATTTACCTTCCTTTACTTTGGTGGGTGCGACAACGAGGGCCGGTAATTTGACGGCACCGCTTCGTGATCGCTTTGGGGTCGTCAGTCGTTTAGAGTTTTATAAAACGGAGGAGTTGGTTATTATTGTGAAAAGAGCTGCCCGTATTCTGCAAGTAGCTATTAATCAGGAAGGGGCAGAAGAAATAGGGAGAAGAGCGCGCGGTACTCCACGGATTGCTAATCGCTTATTGAAAAGAGTACGTGATTTTGCTCAAGTGCAAGGTTGTAAGATTATTGATCAAGAGGTAGCTGATCAAGCTTTAAAAATGTTGGAAGTAGACCATTTGGGGTTAGATGAAATTGATCGTAAAATGTTAATGACGATTATTGAAAAATTTCAAGGTGGACCGGTAGGTGTAGAAACTTTGGCTGCTTCAATCAGTGAAGAAACAAGTACGATTGAAGATGTTTATGAACCATATTTATTACAGTTAGGATTTTTACAGAGAACACCCCGAGGTAGAGTGGCTACTCCTTTAGCTTATAAGCATTTAGAAATTCCTTATTCTCATGTGCAGGAAGAAGAACAAGAAACTTTATGGTAGTAATTCGGTAATTGACTAAGGAGGAAAACAATGAACATTTTACTTCATACTTGTTGTGCCCCTTGTAGCATTTACCCTGTAGAAAGTTTACGTAAGGCAGGGCATGAAATCAGGGGGTACTTTTATAATCCTAATATTCATCCCTATATGGAGTTTACAAAGCGGTTGGAAACGTTTAACAAGTATGCTCAAAAAATAGAGCTCCCGGTTATTCTTGATGAGCAGTATGTTTTAGAAAAATTTTTGCGTAGTGTTGTTTTTCGAGAGGGAGAACGGTGTCGTGTTTGTTATAGTTTGCGTTTACAAAAAGCGGCTCAAATAGCGAAGCGAGGCAAGTTTGATGCTTTTAGTACTACGCTTTTGGTGAGTCCTTTTCAGAAGCACGACTTGATTAAAGAGATTGCTACTTCTATTGCTTTGGAAACAGGAGTCCCTTTTTATTATCAAGACTTTCGTGTCGGGTTTAAGGAAGGTGTACTAAAGTCTAAAGAAGAAAACATGTATAGACAGCAGTATTGCGGTTGTATTTTCAGTGAAAAAGAAAGGTATGTACATGTATAACCCTCATAAACGGTTGTGTCTTTACGAATGTTTATATTAAGGGGTATTAAAGAGGTGATATTGTTGGACTTGGGCATTAATCGTGACCTTCTTTTAGTCCGGCAGGGGCAGGAAGAAACCAGAGAAAAACTGATTAAAAAATATCTTCCTTTTATTCTTAAAGTAACTGCCCGCACTTGTAAGCGGTATGTTTATTTGGAAGATGATGATGAAGTAAGTGTAGCTTTAGTAGCTTTTAATGAGGCGCTTGATAAATATGACTTACAGCAAGAAGCCTCTTTTTTTACTTTTGCGGAGCTGGTGATTAGAAATCGCCTGATTGATTATTTTCGTTGTGTTCAGCGCAGCACACGAGATGTGCCTTGGTCTTCTTTGAGGCGAGAGGGAGAAGAAGATGGTGATATTACAGGACAGATAGATAAACTAACTTGGCAGGAATCTGTAGAGCAACATTATGAACAAGAAACAGCAGAGATGCGGCGCGAGGAAATAAGGGAATATTCGGAGAAATTAAAACAGTATGGTATAGAGTTTCAAGATTTAGTAAAAGATTCTCCCAAGCATCAGGATGCGAGAAGCACGGCTTATCAAATTGCTAGGCTTATTTGTGAAAAAGAAAGTTATTGCAGTTATTTACAAAAAACAAAAAAACTTCCTCTCAAAGATTTGGCAAAAGAGGTGTCGGTCAGTCGTAAAACGTTAGAAAGGCGGCGTAAGTATATTATTGCTTTAGTCATAATTATGCTGGGGAAATTTTATTTTTTGCAAGAATATTTAGAAGGAATGAAGGAGTGAGCTAAGATGGAGAAAAAGTGTAAAGGGTTGGTCATGGAAGCAACTTCTGAGACTTTAGTGGTCATGACTCCAACCGGAGAATTTATCAAGGTGCCCTGGGAAAAAAAAGCAATACCTGCTTTAGGCAGTGAGATTGAGTTTAAAGTTCCTCAGGCTAAACAAAGTTTTTTTTCTCCCCAAAAGCTTTTCGTTTTAGCTGCTAGTATAGTATTTTTCCTGTTAGCAATTCCCTTTGTTTCCGAGTATCTTTATTTGGGTGAATCGCAAGTAATAGCTTATGTGAGTATTGATATTAATCCTAGTTTGGAATTAGGTATAGATAAAGAAAGTAGGGTAAAAGAAGCGAGGGGGTTAAACAAGGAAGGAGAAAAGCTTTTAGAACGTGTGCAGTATGAAAATCTTCCTGTGAACAGAGTAATTGAATGTATTACACAAGAAGCAGTTCAACAACAGTACCTTACTGCCAATGAGGAAAATAATATTATTTTGACGGTAAGCACACAAGAAGAGCGAGAAAGAAAATTAATAAGGAAAGCTGAAAAAGAAACAGCTAAGAATACGGAGGTTTGTACGAGCATAAAACAAGAATGTACTTCTACAATAAAAAAGGAATTAGATAAGCAAAAGATTAAAGTGGCGGTGGAAGTTTTAGAAATTTCATCGGAGTTTTATCAAAAGGCTAAAAAAGCTGGGGTTTCTCCGGGAAAATATGCAGTGATTTTGGAGGCGAGGCAACAAGGCTATGATGTTAGCATAGAAGATGTAAAATTCTCTAGTGTGGTGAAGGTCATTAAGGCAGCGGGGGGTAATCCCGGTGAAATAATTTCTCGTGCTAAAAAGAAGGAAAAACAGTTGCTAGAGATAGAAAAAGAAATGCAAAAGGAAATTAAAAAAGAAGAAAAAAAGCAAGAAAAGAAAGCTAAGCAAGATTTTAAGCAAACAGAAAAAGAACAAAAAGAAAAAAGCAAAGATAAAAAAAAGAATAAGCATAAAGATAAGAAGTAGCAAAAAAAACAAAGAAGCAGGAATGAGTTACTCCTTTGTCGAACAAAGCGAAGGTAGATAAGGATATTTCATAGTTTAGATGGGGGAGGAGCAATGAATCTGCAAGGTATTCTTAAAAAGTCACGTTTGTTTTTTGTTTTTATTTTGCTAGGCATTATTGTGGCTTGCTTAATTTCTACTTCGGCAATACAAGGTGCACAAATAGCTTGTACACCAACAACGATTCGAGTTGCTTTAGGGCTTAATTTAACTTCTGCAGAATTTTCTGTCAGTGAAGGCAGTTATGAATTAGTAGACTGTTTAACACATCGTGTGATTAGTTCCGATTCTTCTACAGGGACATGGGTTGTTGCTCCGGCCGGAAGTAGTAATTTACAGATTTATCATAATGGGCAGTTCCTTGGTGGTTTAGGAAGTTCCCTTTTACTTTTACGTCAAAAAAATGACTATGAACAAAATGTCTTTTGTTTAGGTCAGAAAAAATATCGTGGTAATCTCCTTTTGGAAAATTTTCAAGGCAAAATTCAAGCAATTAATTATTTGGATATGGAACAATATCTTTATGGAGTTGTAGGGGCGGAAATGGGACCGGGTGCTCCGGAAGAAGCTTATAAAGCACAAGCAATTGTTTCTAGAACATATGCTTATTATTGTAAAGAACATCCGCAGTTGAATTATGACTTAGGGGTTTCTACTCAATGGCAGGTTTATGGTGGTTATGATAATGAGGTTTTAAGTAGTTCTTTGGTAAAAAAGGCTGTAGATGATACGCGTGGTCAAGTAATTTATTATGACCGGGAATTAATTCAAGCTTTTTTTCATAGTAATTCCGGGGGATATTCGGAGGCTTGTGAAAATGTTTGGTCAGCTTCATTGCCTTATTTACAGCCTGTGGTGACACCTGAGGATGCTATAGCTATGCAAGTCGCTCAAGGTGGGTCTTGGTCAGCGGAAACTTATCTTTGGGAGAAGTCTTTTAGTCGACAGGAGCTGATGAAACAATTAGAAAAATGGAATAGAGCACATCCTAATAATGCTGTAAATGTAGGAGAAATTTATGAGATAGTTGTAAAACGTTGGGCTGTTAACCCTCAAACAAAAGAGTTTTTGGCGAAAGAAACAGCTTCGGGAAGGGTTACACAATTGAATTTTATGGGGTCTAAGGGAATGAAGAGTTTTTATCGGGATTCCATACGTTCTGTTTTAGATTTACGAAGTACTCTTTTTGAAGTTATTTGCGATTCCACAGTGAAAATTTGGAATGCTTTTGGCAGTTTGGATGTTTTTAGTTATGCTAATGACCTTAAAGCAGTGACTGCAGATGGTTATATTACTAAGTTAAATGGTAATAGTGAAAATTATTATGTATTAGGTGCAGATGGTTTGCAAATGGTACCTAAGTTTTTTTCGAAGGTGACTTTTAAAGGAAAGGGTTATGGGCATGGTTTAGGAATGAGTCAGTGGGGTGCTTGGGGTATGGCTTTGAGAGGGGCGAAGTATCAGGAGATTATTGAGCATTTTTATAATCAGGATAAGCATGATGGGCGGCTTCGCATTCAATCATATTGAAAATATGCTGTACCGTTTCCCGTTTCGATGCTTCGCTCAGAACAGACTAGCACTTGATTCGGGAGGAAGCAAACCACCCTCAACAGTCCGTCCTTGTCCTGATTCGGGTTGATTCTGACGTCCTGTCAGTCTCTTTGCTTTCTCGACCTCATCTTCGTAAGTCTGTTTAGCTGAACTCCACGATGAAACGTTAACCGGTACAGCATATTTTCGTTGTGGAGGAGGAAGAGGTACGTTTCCCGTTTCGGTGCTTCGCTCAGAACAGACTAGCACTTGATTCGGGAGGACTTTAAGAGAAGGAGAAGCATTGTTTATGCATATTGCAGAATTTGATTATTTTTTGCCGGAAGAGTTGATTGCCCAAGAACCTCTTTCGCGTCGTGATGAGTCGCGGTTTTTAGTGCTACATCAAAAAACAGGGCAAATTGAACATCGTAAGTTTACTGATATACTTTCTTATTTACAGCCAGGAGATGTTTTAGTTAGTAATAAGACGAAGGTTATTCCGGCTCGTCTTTATGGAAAGAAAGAAGAAACAGGGGCAACTATTGAAGTTTTGTTGTTACATCAGGTAGGGAAGAAACGTTGGGAAGTTTTAGTCCGACCGGGGAAAAAGGTTAAGCCGGGGACAAGGATTCTTTTTGGTGCAGGTGAGTTGGAAGCAGTAACAATTGAGGCGACTGCTTCTGGAGGAAGAATTATGGAGTTTACATATGAAGGAGTTTTTCCAGAAATTTTAGACCGTCTTGGTCAGATGCCCCTTCCTCCTTATATTAAGAAAAGTCTTGCCAACCCTGAAAGATACCAGACCGTTTATGCCCAAGAGCCTGGTTCAGCAGCAGCTCCTACGGCCGGGCTTCATTTTACACCCTCTTTAATTAAGGCTTTACAGGAACAAGGAATCGAATGGGTGGAGATTTTGTTACATGTGGGTTTAGGAACATTTCGACCGGTGAAAGAAGAAAATATTGAGGAACATCAAATGCACCGTGAGTATTTTTCAATCTTGCCACAAGCAGCGGCGAAGATTAATAAAGCTCTATGCGAAAGACGAAGAATTATTGGGGTAGGCACAACTTCCACAAGAGCTTTAGAAAGTGCTTGTGTGGATGGTGTAGTACAAGCTCAAAAAGGTTGGACAGACATTTTTATTTATCCCGGTTATCAATTTAAGGTTATTTCCGGACTAATTACTAATTTTCATTTGCCTAAATCAACGTTATTGATGTTAGTTAGTGCCTTGGTCGGGCGAGAAAAAATTATGCAGGCGTATACTGAAGCTGTACAAGAAAGGTACAGATTTTTTAGTTTTGGTGATGCGATGCTTATTATTTAGTTTGTTCATAGATAAGGAGGTTCAGTTTTGTCAGTGATTACTTTTGAACTACTGAAAGAAAGTAAAGATTCATTAGCTCGCTTGGGTAAGCTTTATACTCCACATGGTGCTGTGGAAACTCCTATTTTTATGCCGGTAGGAACCCAAGCTACAGTTAAAGCTATGTCACCGGAAGAGTTGGTAGAGGTAGGCTCTCAGATTATTTTAGGTAATACTTATCACCTTTATTTGCGTCCTGGTCATGAATTAATTGAGCGGGCAGGGGGCTTACATACTTTTATGAATTGGTCTGGCCCTATTCTTACAGATAGTGGTGGTTTTCAGGTTTTTAGTCTTAGTGATTTACGAAAAATTAGTGAGGAAGGGGTAGAGTTTAGGTCTCATCTTGATGGTTCAAAACATTTTTTTACACCGGAAAAAGTGATGGAAATTGAAATGGCTTTAGGTGCTGATATTGCTATGGCTTTTGATGAATGTGTTGCCTATCCGATGGAATATGAATATACGAGGCAGTCTACGGCAAGAACTACACGTTGGGCTGAACGTTGTTTAAAGGCTCATCAGAAAAAAGACCAGACCCTTTTTGGTATTGTGCAGGGAGGAATATTTAAAGACTTGCGAGAAATTAGTGCTCGGAACTTGGTTTCCCTTAATTTCCCCGGCTACGGGATAGGGGGGCTGAGTGTAGGTGAGCCCAAAAGTTTAATGTATGAAATTTTAGAAATGACCACGCCTCTTTTACCTGCTCATAAACCACGTTATCTTATGGGTGTAGGGTCTCCGGATTGTTTAATTGAAGGCGTAATCCGAGGTGTGGATATGTTTGATTGTGTTTTACCTACACGTATTGCGCGCAATGGCACAGTTTTTACTTGGGAAGGGAAAGTAGTAATCAGAAATGCGCGTTATAAAAATGATTTTTCGCCTTTAGACCCACGGTGTAATTGTTATACGTGTAGGAATTACAGTCGGGCTTATTTACGACATTTATTTAATGTGGGTGAGATTTTAGGTTTACGCTTAACCACATATCACAATCTATTTTTTTTATTGCAATTAATGCAAGAAATTAGAAAAGCCATTGCTGCAGATAGTTTGTTAGAATTTAGGGAAGAGTTTTTTAGCCGTTATCTGGAAAAAGAGAAAGAATAGGGCTTGTATATAAATTAAGAAAAGGTTAAGATGTTAAGTGACATCTTAAAATATTCTTGAAATAATAATCTTTTAGGGAGGGAATTTAATTGCAAGGTGTAGGGGGTAGTGTGTTTTGGTTAATCATTTTATTAGTTTTTATGTATTTTATGTTGGTTAGACCACAGCAAAAACACAGAAAAATACGTGAGGAAATGTTAGCTAATTTAAAGGTTGGCGATAAAATAGTTACCGTAGGTGGTTTTTATGGAAAAATCATTAAGCTTTATGACGATACAATGACATTAGAAATTGCTGACAATTTATGCGTTAAAATGCAACGTGAGGCGGTAAATTTTGTTATTGAAGAAGAAGAAGAAAAAGAGGACGAATAGTTATATTTCGGTAAAAATAACAAAAAAGCTGTTAGCATTAGGGTTGGCAGCTTTTTTTGTGTATTTGACAAGCACTTATCTGGAGGAATATAATAATTCAGTATGATACTATTATTTGAATTATTAAGGAGGAGAAGCCGGAGATGAGATGGGAGAAGGTTTTTGCTCTAATCATTATTACAGTTCTAATTATTGGCGGAGCTTTTTGGGCAGCTGGGCCGATTAAAGATAATCTTAAATTAGGGCTGGACCTTGAAGGTGGAGTAATGGTTAGATTACAGGCACAAGGGTCGGTTACCGATAGAGATATAGCGCAAATTATTGAGATTATGCGTACGCGTGTGGACTCTTTAGGGGTTACGGAACCGGTTATTCAACGAGAAGGTAAAGACCGTGTTTTAGTTGAAATTCCCGGGATTGATGACCCGGAAAGCGCCATTGATTTGATTGGTAAAATGGCGTTGTTAGAGTTTAAAACTCTGGATGGAGAAGTAATTTTAACGGGAAAAGATTTGGCAGAAGCTCAGGAAGCAAAAAATCCGGAAACAGGAGAACCTTATGTCAGTTTAAAATTTAAGCCAGAGGGAACAAAAAGCTTTGCGGAAGCGACTTCTCGTTTAGTTAGCATGTATCCCGAGATAGATGATAAGAGAGACGAGAGAAGATGTATCGCTATTTATTTAGACGATGAATTGATCCAGGCACCATATGTAAATGAACCTATTCCTAGTGGAGAAGCCCAAATTAGTGGTGGTTATGAGTCACTCGAGGATGCACGAAAAATTGCCTTATTGTTACGTTCAGGTGCTTTACCTGTTCCAGTCGAAATTATTGAAAATAGGACTGTAGGGCCCACTTTAGGATCAGATTCGATCGAAAAAAGCCAACAAGCAGCTTTGTGGGGTCTGCTGGCGATTATGGTTTTCATGTTGTTATGTTATCGTTTGCCGGGAATTGTGGCCGATATCTCTTTAGTGCTTTATTCTTTACTTTTATTAGGCATTCTTTTAGCGATTAAGGCTACCTTAACGTTACCTGGTATTGCCGGGTTCCTGCTTTCTATTGGGATGTGTGTTGATGCCAATATCCTTATTTATGAAAGATTAAAAGAAGAATTGCGTAATGGCAAGAGTTTACGGGCCGCGGTTGATGCCGGATTCTCTCGTGCCTTTACCACTATTCTTGATTCTAATATAACTACTTTGTTGGCTGCCGGAGTTCTTTTCTTTTTAGGAAGTGGTAGTATTAAAGGTTTTGCGGTGACCTTGAGTATTGGGATTCTGTGTAGTATGTTTACGGCCATTACTTTTACCAGGTATTTTTTGAAAACATTGGTTGATTCCGGTCTGGTGAAAAATACTAAGTTATTTGGGGCATAAGGAGGGAAATGATAATGGATTTTGTTGGAAAACGAAAGGTCTGGTATGCTCTGTCTCTGATTATTTTTTTAATAGCAATTGTTTCCCTTTTTGTGCAGGGATTAAACTTCGGGATTGATTTTCAGGGAGGAACATTACTGCAATTAAAGTTTGAAAAAACAGACGTTACCGGTACAGAAATTCGTATAGCACTAGAGGAGTTTGGTTTAGAAAAGAGTTTTTTACAAAAATCTGAGGATAGTTATATTTTAAAAACTCCGGAA
>DUTO01000208.1 GCA_012842035.1 Clostridia bacterium
TAGTGGGTGGAGCTTTAAGCTCTGCTTTTATTCCTGTTTTCGCCAGTTATATTGCTACGAATAAAGAAGACGAAGGTTGGCGGGTGGCCAGCACGATTTTTAATCTGGTCATTATTTTGATGTTGGCAGGAATTACGTTGGGTATTATTTTTGCACCTGCTTTGATTCGTTTACTTGTCCCCGGTTTTAGTCCGGAAAACATTGCTTTAACGGTCAAAATGACGCGGATTATGTTTTTTCAGACGTTTTTTATGGCTTTAAATGGAATCTCTATGGGTATTCTTAATTCTTATCAGCATTTTTTGGCTCCCGCGCTGGGGTCTGTAGTTTATAATTTAGGAATTATTCTGGTGGGGCTTTTTTTCTCGCATTGTTTAAATTTAGGAATTGTCGGTTTTGCGCTTGGCGTAGTGGCAGGAGCGGCTTTGAATTTTGCTGTACAGCTTCCGGCTTTATTGAAAATTGGTTTACGTTATCAATTGGTAATTGATTTACGTCATCCCGGTGTTAAAAAAATCGGCACATTGATTTTGCCTGTTTTAATTGGTTTATCGGTAACTCATTTTAATCTTTTTGTTAATCAGAATTTAGGTTCTAATTTGCCTAGTGGGATGATTTCTGCTCTACGGGTAGCCCAACGGATTATGCAGTTGCCGATTGGGGTTTTTGCTGTGGCTATTGCTGTAGCAGTTTTCCCTACCTTAACCGGCCAGGCGGCCCGTGAAGAAAAGGAGCAGTTTAAGAAAACAATGTCTTTAGGTGTACGAACCATTTTCTTTATCACTATTCCTGCGGCGATTGGCTTAATTGCTTTACGAATTCCGATTGTCCGACTTCTTTTTGAACAAGGACGTTTTACTTCGGCCGATACAAGTGCTACGGCCTATGCTTTGCTTTTTTATTGTTTAGGGCTTTTTGCTTATTCTGCTTTGCAATTGTTAAACCGAGTTTTTTATGCGTGGCAGGACACACTTACCCCTGTAACCGTAGGCATTGTGACCATAATTATTAATATCGTGCTTAATTTTGCTTTAGTTAAACCAATGGGACATGGTGGTTTAGCGTTAGCTTATTCTTTAGCCGGAATTATTAATATGTTAGCTCTTTTTTATCTGTTTAGGAAAAAAGCCGGTTCCCTTGATGGTCGTAGAATTTTACATTCTTTTGTTTTGACTTTGGGGATTTCTTTAGTGATGGGCTTAGCTGCTTATCAAACAGCTCAGGGTATGGCTGTCATTATAGATATAGGGACAAAGACAGGTCAGCTTTTGCAAGTAGGGGTTAGTATTACGGTAGGTGTTTTAGTTTTCGGTTTTTTAGCTTTTTTATGCAAGATGGAAGAAGGGGAATTAGCACAACAGATTCTCATGCGGCGTTTAAGAAGGAAACGCTAAAGTTTTGTTGTTGTCTTCTGTTTTCTGTTATACTAAAGAGTAATGAATTAAAACTGAGGGGAGAAATATGGATCAGAAATATATCCGCAATTTTTGTATTATTGCTCATATTGACCATGGAAAATCAACTTTAGCCGATCGTCTTTTAGAATATACGGGGGCTCTTACTGAGCGCGAAATGACTGAACAGGTACTAGATAAGATGGATCTGGAAAAAGAACGTGGGATTACGATTAAGCTCAAAGCTGTGCAGATGAACTATACAGCTACAGATGGGCAGGAATATTTGTTTAATTTAATTGATACACCGGGTCATGTTGATTTTACTTATGAAGTTTCACGAAGTTTAGCTGCTTGTGAAGGAGCGCTCCTGGTTGTTGATGCGGCTCAAGGTATTGAAGCCCAAACTTTGGCTAATGTTTATTTGGCTTTAGAACATGACTTGGAAATTATCCCGGTGATCAATAAAATTGATTTGCCTAGTGCGGAACCGGAAAGAGTCAGACAGGAAATTGAAGAAGTTATTGGCTTAGATGGTCAGGACGCTATTTTGGCTTCGGCTAAAGAGGGGCAAGGGATTAAAGAAATCTTAGAAGCCGTGGTGCATAAAATTCCTGCCCCACAGGGAAGTCCTACGGCTCCTTTAAAGGCGTTGATCTTTGATTCACATTTTGATTCCTATAAGGGTGCAATTCCTTATTTGCGTGTTTTTGATGGTTCTTTAAAAAAAGGCATGCATATTTCCTTGATGTCTACGGGAAAAATTTTTGAGGTAACGGAGGTAGGCATTTTTACACCGGCGCTGAAAACTGTAGAGGTTCTTCCCGCAGGAACTGTTGGTTTTTTGGCGGCGACAATCAAGAATGTGAAGGATACTCAAGTGGGTGATACAATCACTTTGGCCGCAAAACCAACAGATAGTCCTTTGCCGGGTTATCGTCAGGCTACACCGATGGTCTATTGTGGGCTTTATCCCTTGGATACCGGTGACTATGAAAATTTACGTGAGGCTTTAGAAAAGTTAAAGCTTAATGATGCTTCTTTAGAATATGTGCCGGAAACTTCTGTGGCTTTAGGCTTCGGTTTCCGTTGCGGTTTTTTAGGTTTATTGCATATGGAAATTATTCGAGAGCGTTTGGAGCGAGAATACGACTTAGAGCTTTTAATTACGGCTCCTAGTGTTGTTTATAAAGTATTAAAAATAGATGGAGAAACGATCTTGGTAGATAATCCACTTGCCCTGCCTCCCGTGCCAGAAATTGCAGAGATTGCCGAGCCTTATGTACAGGCGACAATTATGGTTCCCAATGACTTTGTCGGTCCGGTGATGGAGCTAGCCCAGGGAAAAAGAGGTACATTTATTACGATGAATTATCTTTCTATGAAGCGGGTTATGTTAAAATATGACTTGCCTTTAAGTGAGATTATTTATGACTTTTTTGACCAATTAAAATCGCGGACCAAAGGTTATGCTTCCTTAGATTATGAATTTGCAGATTACCGAGTTTCTCCATTAGTTAAATTAGATATTTTGCTTAATAACGAGGTTGTCGATGCCTTATCTTTTATTGTCCACCGGGAGCGAGCTTATGCCCGAGGCAGAGCTTTAGTGGAAAAATTACGACGCCTTATTCCCCGGCAAATGTTTGAAGTACCTATTCAAGCGGCTATTGGCAATAAAGTTATTGCCCGGGAAACGGTGAAGGCTTTGCGTAAAGATGTAATAGATAAATGTTATGGGGGAGACATTACGCGAAAACGTAAGCTTTTAGAGAAGCAAAAAGAAGGTAAAAAACGGATGAAACAAGTAGGGAATGTGGAAATACCGCAAGAGGCGTTTATGGCTGTTTTAAGTTTAGAAGAGGATTAAATAAGGGTGTCATGATGAAAACAGTAGGTATTTATGTTCATCTTCCTTTTTGTGAGCAGAAGTGTTATTATTGTGACTTTGTTTCTTTTGCAAAGTGCAGTGAACAAGAAAAAGAAACTTATCTTCAGGCTTTAGCCCAGGAAGCTAAAATTTATCAGCGGTTTTTGGTCGGAATTACAGGAAAAAGTTTATATTTAGGAGGGGGCACTCCTACTTGTTTGACTGCGAAACAGCTGGGGCAACTGTTTACTATTTTGTCTGATTTTTTTAAATTACCTACAGGTATCGAGATAACAGTAGAGGCTAATCCCGGTACTTTAAATCGGGAGAAACTTCAGGTGTTAAGAAAGGTCGGTTGTAACCGACTTTCTCTAGGTGTACAGAGTTTTTCGGTACATGACTTACAGGTCTTAGGTCGGATACACTCTCCCCGGGATGTATATAATACTTACCAGCTGGCGCGGCAGGTTGGTTTTGCTAATATTAGTTTAGATTTAATGTATGGTTTGCCGGGACAAAGTTTGTTGGGTTGGCGGGATAATTTAAAAAAAGCGGTAGAATTGGAACCTGAACATCTTGCTTTATATCAGTTGAATATAGAACAAGGGACTCCCTTCGCTAAGTTAGTACAAAATGGACTTTTAGAGGAGTTTTCTCAAGATAAAGCTTTTTTGATGTACAAGGAAACGAGCGATTTTTTACAAGTTCATGGTTATCGTCATTATGAAATTAGTAATTTTGCCCTTCCCGGTAAGGAAGCTATTCATAATTCTTTGTATTGGTTAAATGAAGAATATTTAGGGTTGGGAGTGGGAGCAGCCGGGTATGTACAAGGTATTCGTTATGTGAACACAGCTGATTTAGATGTTTATCAAGCTTTGCTGAGGCAGGGGCAATTACCTCAAGCTGTAAAAGAACCGATTAAGCAAGAATTGGCAATGGCCGAAACGATGTTTTTGGGATTACGACTTTTAAAAGGGGTAAGCAAGGAAAAGTTTTTGAAAAAATACGGTATCACTATAGAAAATAAGTATGGAGATGTTTTAGAAAAATTAAAAAGGCAAGGGCTATTGCAGGAAACAGCGACTCATGTAGCTCTTACTAAGGAAGGATTACCGATAGCGAATCTGGTTTTTCAAGAGTTTCTCTAAGAAAAAGCCTAGATGTATTGACAAAAAAAACACAAAATGGTATTTTAAAAGGAGAACTTTAGCACTCAAGGGAGGTGAGTGCTAATAAAAGGGGGCGGGAAAAGATGAAAATGGATGAACGAAAGCAAAAAATTTTACAAGCACTCATCCTTGATTACATTGCTACCGGTGACCCGGTTGGTTCCCGTACTATTGCTAAAAAATATAAACTGGGGGTAAGTTCGGCCACTATACGTAATGAGATGGCGGACTTAGAAGAATTAGGTTTGCTTGAACAGCCTTATGCTTCAGCCGGGAGGATTCCTTCTCAATTCGGGTATCGTTATTATGTAGATTGTTTGATGGAAAAACAACCCTTGCCGAATTCTCTAAAAAAATATATTCAAGCAGCTTTACTTGAGAAAATTAGTGAAACGGAGGCTTTGATTCAAGTAACCAGTAAGTTGTTATCACAATTGACTAACTATACGGCATTAGTAATGACTCCTACTTTTGAAAAAAACAAATTAGAACATATTCAATTATTACCTTTAGCGAGACATAAATTTGTTTTAGTTGTTGTTTTAGATAACGGGCATGTGGAACATCGTGCTTTTGAACTTCCTTTTTCTTTGCGCGAAGAGGAGCTAAGGCATGTTGCTTATGTTTTAAATAAACATTTACGAGGTTTATCTTTAGAACAGTGGCAAACGGGGGTTTTATATGCTGTTCGTTATGAACTTGCTCAGCAAGAAAATTTCTTCAATGAAGTTATGGGGTTAATTGAAAATATTTTAGCTTGGGAATATAATAACAAAGTATATTTAGGGGGAGCACTAAATATTTTAGACCAA
>DUTO01000209.1 GCA_012842035.1 Clostridia bacterium
AGAAGTTCCCATACTTTTTCGGCGTATTTCTTGACATTATCTATGACGCGTGATAATATATTTAATGCTTAATTCTTACTTAAGCATTAAACCTGCGGAAGTGGCGGAATTGGCAGACGCGCACGCTTGAGGGGCGTGTGGTTATCCGTGCGGGTTCAAGTCCCGCCTTCCGCACCAAATTAACATTAAAAATGGCTTTACAGTTTCACTAAAAAACTAGTAAAGCTTTTTTTATAAATATAATTTACTTAATGATTATAACTTTGCAAAAGTTATTTTCAATTACCAAATTTTATCTTAGGAGTGTGAAAAAATGAGTAGAAAAATGAAAACCATGGATGGAAATACAGCCGCGGCTCATGTTTCATATGCTTTTACAGATGTTGCAGCTATCTATCCCATCACCCCATCGTCACCAATGGCAGAACTTGTTGATGAATGGAGCGCCCATGGTCTAAAAAACATCTTTGGTCAAACAGTAAAAGTTGTTTCCATGCAATCAGAAGCAGGTGCCGCCGGTGCCGTACATGGTTCACTGTCAACAGGAGCTCTCACTACTACTTATACCGCATCACAGGGTTTACTCCTGATGATACCTAATATGTATAAAATTTCCGGTGAATTATTACCCGGGGTCTTTCATGTAACTGCACGAGCCTTAGCTTCACATGCTCTCTCTATTTTTGGCGACCATTCTGATGTGATGGCTTGTCGTCAAACTGGATTTGCTCTTCTGGCTGAAGGCAGTGTCCAAGAAGTTATGGACCTCTCCGGTGTTGCTCATTTAGCCGCAATTAAATCAAGAGTTCCTTTCCTTAATTTCTTTGATGGTTTTAGAACTTCGCACGAAATTCAAAAAATCGAAGTAATAGATTTTGCAGAGTTGACGAAACTAGTTGATTGGCAAGCTATTGAAGACTTTCGTAACAGAGGCCTCAGCCCTGAACGTCCTTATTTAAAAGGTACAGCTCAAAACCCGGATATTTATTTCCAAGCCCGAGAAGCTGCCAATCCTTTCTATGACCAAGTACCCGATATTGTCGAAAACTACATGGCAGAAATAACCAAACTTACGAACCGAGAATACCATCCCTTCAATTATTACGGTGCCCCTGATGCAGAACGAGTCATTGTGGCTATGGGCTCTGTTTGTGAAACTATTGAAGAAACTGTTGACTATCTTTTAGCCCAAGGCGAAAAAGTAGGTATTATTAAAGTTCATCTTTATAGGCCTTTCTCCGCTAAATACTTCTTTAGGGCTTTACCCGAAACTGTAAAGAAAATTGCCGTCCTAGACAGAACTAAAGAACCTGGAGCAATGGGTGAACCTCTTTATTTAGACGTACGCAACTTATTCTATGACCAGAAAGACGCCCCCAGCATTGTAGGTGGTCGTTATGGTCTTGGTTCCAAAGATACAACTCCGGCACAAATTTTAGCTGTCTTTGCTAATTTACAAGCAGACACGCCTAAAAATCAATTTACAATTGGGATTGTCGATGACGTTACTAACAAATCTTTACCGGTTAAAAATATTGTCTCTACTGCTCCGGCCGGAACTACACGTTGTAAATTCTGGGGCTTTGGCTCTGATGGTACAGTTGGGGCTAATAAAGATGCCATTAAAATTATTGGTGACCATACAGATATGTATGCTCAGGCTTATTTTGCCTATGACTCTAAAAAATCAGGTGGTGTAACTATATCCCACCTTCGCTTTGGGGCAAAGCCCATTAAATCAACCTATCTTATTGATGAAGCAGACTTTATCGCTTGTCATAAACAAGCCTATGTTAACCAATACAAAGTATTAGAAGGCTTAAAGCAAGGCGGTACCTTCCTCCTCAACTGTACTTGGCAACCAGAAGAACTAGAGGAAAAATTGCCGGCGGAAATGAAAAAATACTTAGCCGAAAAAGACATTGCTTTCTATATTATTGATGCTATAGATATTGCTACTAAAATTGGTCTCGGCAGTCGTATTAACATGGTCATGCAAGCTGCTTTCTTCAAATTGGCTAATGTTATTCCTTTAGATAAAGCTATTGTTTTATTAAAAGAAGCTATTGCTAAAACTTATGGTCGTAAAGGTGACAAAGTAGTAGCCATGAACCATCAGGCCGTAGACGAAGGACTAAAAGCACTCACTAAAGTAGATGTGCCTAAAGAATGGGCCTTATGTGTAGATGAAGCTGCGGCTTCTTCTGACTGTACTGTACCTGAATTTGTTAAAAAAGTAGTAAAACCAATGAATGCGCAACAAGGTGATACATTACCTGTCAGTACCTTTGTGGGCAGAGAAGACGGCTCCTTCCCTCTCGGTATTACGGCTTATGAAAAACGTGGTATTGCTGTAAACGTACCAGATTGGTTACCTGCTAACTGTATTCAATGTAACCAGTGTTCTTATGTCTGTCCTCATGCCGCCATCAGACCTATTTTAGTTAATGCGACAGAAAAGAACAATGCTCCGGAAGGATTTGTCACGAAAAAAGCACTGGGTAAACAATTAAAAGACTTGTCTTTCCGGATACAGGTCAGCCCCTATGACTGTACCGGTTGTGGCAATTGTGTCGAAGTTTGTCCAGCTAAGGAAAAAGCCCTGGTTATGCAGCCTGTGGAAGAAATGATTACTAAAGAAAGTGATAACTGGAACTTTGGCGTCGAAGTTCCCACAAAAGAAGCGCTTGGGAATCTACACAGCGTCAAAGGCAGTCAATTTGCGCAGCCCTTACTTGAATTTTCCGGTGCCTGTGCAGGTTGTGGTGAAACACCTTATGCCAAACTGCTTACCCAACTCTTTGGAGACAGATTAGTCATTGCTAATGCCACAGGATGTTCTTCTATCTGGGGTGGCTCTGCTCCCAGTATTCCTTATTGTAAAAATGCTAAGGGGCAAGGACCTGCTTGGGCTAACTCCCTCTTTGAGGACAATGCTGAATATGGTTTCGGTATGGCAATTGGAGCAAAACAGATTCGTAACAAAATTGCTGCTCTTATGGAGGAAGCTTTAACACAAGACCTCCCGGACGAGTTGAAAGAAGGCTTCCAGAAATGGCTGGCCGGTAAAGATGACGGTTCTGCTTCTAAAGAAGCGGCAGGAATAGTTCGTCCTCTTCTGGACAAATATGCCGATTTACCCTTAGTTAAAAAAATAGCTGCTAAAAAAGACTTCTTGGTTAAACCTTCCAACTGGATCCTCGGTGGTGACGGTTGGGCTTATGACATCGGCTATGGTGGACTCGATCATGTTCTCGCTTCCGGCGAAGACATTAATGTGTTAGTCTTTGACACCGAAGTTTATTCCAATACAGGAGGTCAATCTTCGAAAGCCACTCCGACCGGAGCTGTAGCCAAATTTGCCGCTGCCGGTAAGAGAATTAAGAAAAAAGACCTTGGTTTAATTGCTACCACTTATGGTTATGTGTATGTGGCTCAAGTAGCTATGGGGGCAAGTCATAATCAATTAATTAAAGCTTTTACTGAAGCCGAAGCTTACAAAGGACCTTCCTTAATCATCGCTTATGCTCCCTGTATTAACCACGGAATTAAAGGAGGCATGAAATATTCACAGTTAGAAGAAAAGAGAGCTGTTGAAGCCGGTTATTGGCCCCTTTATCGCTATAATCCACAACTAAAAGAGAAAAACAAAAATCCTTTTATTCTTGATTCCAAAGAACCGACACTTAATTTCCAAGACTTCATTCTCGGTGAGGTGCGTTATGCTTCTCTCTTGAAAACATTCCCTGAAATAGCTGATGACCTCTTTGCTCAAGCCGAAGAAGAAGCAAAAGAACGGTTTGAAACTTATAAACGTTTAACCGAGCTTTATAACAATAATTAAGCTTTCATTTAAAAAGGCTGTCTCATTTTTGAGACAGCCTTTTTATTTTGCTTATCTTGCACCTTATTTCATAAACCCTTGTAAAATAGTTTCTTCGGCTTCTTGAGCAGAAAGACCCAAAGTCATCAACTTTATAATCTGTTCACCGGCGATACGTCCGATTGCCGCTTCATGAATGAGCTCTGCATCAGCATGATAAGCTGTAATTTCAGGAATAGCCCTTACTGTAGCCTCATCCATAATAATCGCATCACACTGCACATGACCTCGACATTTATTAAACCCGGCCACCCGCGGATAAAAAATTTGTTTTGACTTTTCTTGAGCAACAGATCGCGAAATAATTTGTACTGTAGAATTTTCTCCCGCAAGTTCTATTTGCATTTCAGACTCAGCTAACTGCTCACCGTGAGTCAATAACCTTTCCGTGATTACAAGATGAGCACCTCGACTCAGCACAGCTTTAGTTTCTCTTTTTGTAGAATCAACACCACGCACCTGCACCATTTCTAATTCAGCAGAAGAACCTTCCGCCAGTTCTAAAACAGTTTGCGGATTAAGAACCCTTTCTCCTGTACCTTGACCCTCACCATAATGTTTTTCTACATAACGAACCGAAGCGCCTTTACCAATAATAAACTTGTGCACCCCATTATGCTCAGACTTTACCGACCCTGGATTATGAATGCCACAGCCGGCAACAATCAGCACATCAGCATTTTCACCAATATAAAAAGTATTATAGACTAAATCCTCCAACCCTTCAGCTGTAATAATTACCGGGATATGAACACTTTCTCCTCGTGTCCCCGGTTTAACAATGATATCAATACCGGGCTTGTCCTCCTTCGGCTTAATCTCAATATTCGCTGTAGAATGTCTGGCTACTCCTTCACCATTTTTTCTAAGATTATAAGCTCCTTGCGGAACTTCATGTAAATCTGCTATTTTTAATAATAATTTTTTATCTTTCGTTTCCATCTTTATCTTCAGACCCTTTCTATACAATCTTGACGACAATCACATTTATCAATTATCTTTTCTAACAGGTCTTCTTTATTACCTTTTTCCTGAATTTTTCCTTCGGCCAAAATGATTACTTCATCAGCTAATTTAAGAATTCTCTCTTGATGAGAAATAATTACGGTACAAACCTCTTTCTTCTGTTTCATTCTTTTAAAGATATCCGTCAAGCGGCTAAAACTCCATAAATCTATCCCGGCCTCAGGTTCATCAAAAATAGCCAAGCGATAATTTCGACTTAAAAGAGACGCTATTTCAATCCGTTTCAGTTCTCCACCGGAAAGACTGGCATTTACTTCTCTCTGCACGTAATCCTTAGGACATAAACCTACATCAAATAAATAATTACAAGTAATACCTTTGCATTGTTGTCCACCGGACAAACTAAGCAGTTCTCCCACAGTGATCCCTTTAAAACGAGGTGGTTGCTGAAACGCATAACCAATACCTAAACGGGCTCGTTCCGTAATACTAAAGTCAGTAATCTCCTTCCCTGCAAAAAAAATCTTGCCGGAAGTAGGCTTATAGATCCCCATAATAATCTTAGCTAGAGAAGATTTGCCACCTCCATTAGGCCCGGTAATCACATAAAAACGCCCTTGTTCCAGCGTAAGATTAATATCACGTAAAACAGGAACTGCTTCTTTTTCATTCTGAGGTGCATAACAAACATCTTTCAATTGTAGCAAAACATTTCCCTCCTCACTTCCGTAACTTATATCTTAACCCTTTTTAACCTAAAAACAAAGCCAATAAAATTCCCGCAATAATTCCTAGATTGGCATAATTACTATGGGCACGATGACTCTTAGGAATAAGCTCTGCACCGGTAATATAAATCATCGCTCCTGCTGCAAAAGCTAAAGAAGCGGAAATAAAAAACGCAGAAATATTAATAATAGCCGTCCCCAAAACAGTACCTAAAAGAGTAGCTAAACCGGTCAAAGTAGTAATAAACACAATTCTTGTTTTCTTCATATTAGGACTTAAACACAAAGGCATCGCTACACTAAACCCCTCCGCAATATTGTGAATACCTATAGTAATGAAGTTTCTGTGCAGTTGGGTTTTTATATGGCCGTATCTATAGGTATTCACAATATTGCGGAGGGGCTCAGTGTAGCGATGCCTTTGTGTTTAAGAAAGAGTGGCTAAACCGGTCAAAG
>DUTO01000210.1 GCA_012842035.1 Clostridia bacterium
AAATTGTAAACTTAATTCTTGTTTTATATGCCCTTTCTTCTTCTTTAATGGTGGGGCGGTCGGTGGAATCGGCTTTTAAAGAATCTTTAAAAGACCTCGCTTTACTTTATCCTGACTCCCAAATGTATATTATTCAAGAATTTACTTATATTGTGCGACGTTTGGAGATGAATGAAACAATTGAAGAGGTGTTGGCTGATTTTGCTCAGCGAGCCCATTTAGAGGACGTGGATAGTTTTGTCGATGTTTTTGTGATTAGTAAAAGAACAGGGGGCAATATTGTGGAGATTATTAGGAATACCTCTGCCATTATTGGGGACAAGCTCCAAATCAAACAAGAGATTGAGACACTTTTAGCGCAAAGAAAGTTGGAGCAAAAAATCTTGAATATGATGCCTTTAGCTATGATTTTACTGCTTACGTGGACAACGGGTGATTATATGGAGCCGGTATTTACGACATTAGAAGGACGCTTAATTATGACAGTTGCTGTTTTTTTGTTAGGCTTAGCTTCTTATCTTTCGCAGAAGATTATGTCTATCGAGGTGTAGGAATGTTTCGTCTTTTTTTGGGGGTAGTGGTGCTTTTACTTAGTTTTTTATATTTTCAATCTAGGCATAAATATGAGGAGTTTTTAGAACCACTTCAGCAAGAGGAATACCCTTTGCGCCAAAGTTTTTTACCCATGGGGCATTTTCTTTTGCAAACTATAAAGTATCCATACAAAACACCATATGACTTTAAACTTTATAACAAATTAGCGGAGTTATATGGTTATAAACAAGCGCAATATTATTTGCAAGTTTATTGGGCAAACAAAATAGGTTATCTTCTGTTAGGTATTTTGATTTTAGCTTTTTTTCTGGCAGTAATGGCAGAGCCGGATTTAATAATGCTTATTTTTTGTTTAGTAGTGTTGCTTGCTGTTTTTTTTGCTCCTGACTATGAAATCAAAAAGAAAATAGCAGAGAGAAATTTATTAATGCGCTTAGACTTTCCTGATTTTTTAAATAAACTTACGTTACTGCTTAATGCGGGGATGACCATTACTAAAGCTTGGGAAAAGATTGTGTTTAATAATCAGAAAAAGACACCTTTTTATGAAGCAGTAGAAATAGTTTTACAGGATATACAGCAGGGTAAGTCTGAAACTCAAGCTTTAGAGGACTTTGCCAGAAGGTGTAGAGTACCGGAAATAACAAGGTTTACAGCGGTAGTACTACAGAATCTCAAAAAAGGTAATGCGGAATTAGTGCCGGTATTAAGACTACAGGCCAATGAATGTTGGACGATGAGGAAAAATGCGGCGAAGCGATTAGGTGAAGAGGCTTCCACGAAGTTGTTATTACCGATGATGCTAATGTTTATAGCTATACTTTTAATTGTTGCCACTCCGGCAATATTGGCTTTAAAGGGCTTATAAATAGGGGGAAGGAGGTGGTGGGGATGCGTAAATTATTAAAGAGATTGTGGCATGAGGAAAGTGGGATGGGCACTGTGGAAATAGTGATTATTGTTGCTATCTTGGTGGGGGTAGCGCTCTTATTTAGAAGCCAAATCACTAATTTTGTTCGTGCTGCCACGGATAAGGTTTTTGATACAGACATAATTGATGAATCAATAAATGCAGGTGAAGAGAAGATGGGGAAATGAAGATTTTTCATAATAACCGAGGGGCTATTTCTGTTTTCTTAATTATAATTTTTCTGGCGTTGTTGATGTTGGCCGGGTTAATTGTAGATATTTGCAGAATAATGGTGGCGGAAAGAAAAGTACAGAACGCTTTAGATACTGCGGTACGTTCTGTTTTAGCCGAATATGACGAGGAACTAGTGGGGCAATTTGGTTTATATGGGGTGGCTTTTGGAGGGAAAGAAGAGGGGTTACAAAGGTATTTTCGTGTTAATTTGTTGGAGCGACATCAAAAGTTTAATTTTATTAATTACGAAATTAACAAAGTAGAACTAAGTAGTTTCGCTCAGCAAAGCATGTTAAATGATGCTCTTTTTAAGGAGCAAATTCGCCAATATATGAAATATAAAGGGCCTCTGTTACTTACTGAAAATATTACTGCTGTTTTTTTAAAAAGCTCTTTAACCAAAAAAGCTAATTTATTAGATTTGGGCCAAGAAGCTTCCCGTGACTTTAAAAAAATTGAGCAAAGTAAAAAACTATTAAATGAAGAAATGAAAAAAGTAACAGCTTGGGCTAAAGGTAGGGCCATTGAAAAAATAGTAACGATAGACAATATGAAAAGCGGTGTGGCTGATTTAAGTGAATTAGTACAGCGCTTGCAAGAAAAAACAGAGTCTGCCAATAATCAATTTGTGGAGATAAAGGAAGAAACTGAGCAGCTTTTATCTGAAGAAGAGCAGGGTTTAGAAAAGGGGCAAGGGTTTGCGAATGAAGAAGATTTAGAAAATTTAAAAGAAAAATTAAATCATTGGCAAGACGATTTAGATTTTAATCAAAGGCTTTGGGAACAAATTGCTGCTTTAGAAAAAGAAATGGCTAATTTAGATCAAAAAGATATTGCTAGCAAAGCAATTTTAGAACAGCAAAGAAGACATCTTTATGACCAATTACGTCCTTTAGAGTCCTTAGACCTCTTGTCTGATTCCGGGGTACAGGTTCCTTTGACTTCCCAAGAGATAGAGACGAAAAATAATTTAGTACAAACTTTAAAAGAGCTAACCGGGCGGAAAATTTCTGCAGATAATCCTATTACTTTATTAATCAAGTCGGAGTATTTTGGGGCAGCCAATCAAGAAAAACTTTCGGAAAAAGCTGATGCTTTTCTGACATTAGAGCTTGAGCAGGACTTAAAAAAAATATCTAAACATAATGACTTAGCTGAAAATGTTGGAGCTAAAATTTTCGGTTATCTTAGTGAACTTAATCAGCGTATTCAGGAAGCCGCTCAAAGTGGTAGAGATAAAACTTATCTTACAGAGTACATTATGGATAAGCATACCTTTGTTACTTCACCGGTGAGTCGCGGCCATTATTTTGAGCAAGGTGAAGTAGAATACATACTTTGTGGCAATAATCATGAATCGCTAAATATTACGCAGATTTTTTTGCAGATTTGGAGTATGCGCTTGGCGATAAACGCCGTAGACTATTTTACTTTTAATCCTGTGCCTTCTTTCAGTGTTAGATTAGGGCAAGCTTTAGTAGGAGGATTTATTGCTGCCACCAAAGATATGCTTGATTTGTATGGCGGAAAAGACGTTCCTGTTTGCGCAAGTTTGGGAAAATTACCGGTTAGCCTCTCTTATTCTGACCACTTAAGATTATTACTGTTGATGCAAAATGAAAAGACACAGTTAGAGAGGATGAGGCAATTGATGCAAATAAATATAAGGCAGGTGCAGCCTGATTTTGAATTGAAAAATCATGTCACTAAGTTTACGGGAAAAGCAGAGGTAACAGTAAATTTATGGTTTGCTCCCCTTTTACAGCTAGATAAATTTGGTGTAAAGCAGATTCAGGGTAATAAATATTACCTAACAAAAACGTCTGCCCTGAGCTACTAAAAGGTATATAGGGGGCACGAACATGGTGAGAAAGTGGAGAAAAAGAAATAAAGGTTCTCTTACTGTGGAAGCCTGTATTGCTCTTCCTGTCTTTTTGGCATTTTTTTATTTATTGCTTTTTTTTACGAAAATAGCTTGTATCAATATTGTCTTGGATCATGCAGTTAAAGAAACGGCTCGGCAGTTAGCTGCAGTATCATATCCGCTTAGATTTTTCAATGAACATCTTGACCTAAAAATTGCTGAGGGGGATCAATTATCTAGTTTTTTGTCCCAAGAAGCGGAGAATATTGAAGCTATAGGTCAGGATATGTTGGATAAGTCGTTCTTGGAAAGTATTTTAACGGGTCAAGTACAAAAACTTGATTTAAAAAAAATGTGGGATGAGGTTAAAAATCAAGTAAAAGATGATGGTTATAATTTAGTAGAAGGCGCACTTCTGGAAGCTTTATTGGAACCTTATTTGGCTTTAAAAGGAGCAGGTCAGTATTATTTAGCGAGGGAAATTTTAGAACAGCAACTGGAAAATAGTTCTCTGGACTTAGCTAAACTTAATTTGACTTTAGTCGAATTCCCGCAAAGTAGTGCCGAATATCAGTATAAAAAAGATGTATTGTGGTATCGGGATTTTGCCTTAGAGCCGGATGTAGACTTTAGTAAAGATGATGTTGTGCTTCAGTTAGAATATCAGGCTGTTTTGCCGGTTCCTTTTTTAGCTGTACAAGAAATTCAGCTTTGTCATCTTGCTGTGGAGCGGGCTTGGTTGTATGGAGGTAATGGTCTCTATGCTGCTAATCGTGCCGAAGAAGGGATCGACTTTACGAAGTATAGTAAGAGGTCTTCAGGGTCGAAAGGGGAAGAGGAAAATCAGGAGGATGAGAGAGAATATGTGTATCTTTGTCGTTCTCCTACCGAAGTGTATCATCGCTTTCGCGATTGCAAATATATTTACGATAAAACAGGTGTGAGAAAAACAAGTTTAGAGGAAGCCAAAGAAAGGGGTTTGCGTGCTCATGCTGGCTGTCCGGAATTATTTAAATAAAGGTAGTTATACTATTGAGGCTATTTTGATTATGTCCATCTTGCTGCTTATCCTTTTTTTGTTGTGTTTTTCTTTTATGTTGATGTATCATCGGGTGCTTTTAACGAAGACAGCTTCTTTTGTTGCTCAGCAAGCAGTCAAGGAATGGCATCATGAGCAAGGTTTATATCATCGTGTTACGGAATTAGCGCAAGGAACAAAGACTTTTGTCCAAACAGTAGAAGGAGATTTGGCGGCAAGTATGGAGCCAAGGGAAGTGGGGGTAGTTTCGGGAGCGGGAATTACCGGAAAATGTCAAGTAATACAAAAAGAAGTTTGGGCTCAATTATATAAAACCATAAAAAAGCCGCAACAGACAACAGTAGAGGTCCAGTATCAGAGTGGTTTAATTACCCAAGAGATAAAAGTAGTGATTAAGCAGGAGGTAGCAGTGCCTTTTGGTCAGTTGAAAAAGTTTTTTTTCGGGAAGGATACAGTAGAGCTTGTGGCTGAAGAAAAGGCAATACTTGCAGAACCGGCAGAGTTTATTAGAAATGCAGATTTATTGATAGAATGTGCGGAAAGAGCAGGTCACAAGGTAAACTGGAGTGACTTGGGGGCAAAACTGGCTGGAATGGTCGAAAACTAGAAATAGTTCTAAGAACGGTTGCCGGATAAGGAGGACGTTGTTATGTCTCCCATAAAAAATAAATTACTGAAAGATTTTAAAGTTAATTTTGTTAAGGATATGGGGGGTAATTATTTAGTTATAAATATACCCCCACAACAAAAAAGAGTGCTTCACCAATTAGAAATAATTAATCGAAATTTACCTGTAGGGATTATTCCGATAGAAACAAGGGAAATTAATAATCAAACCATGCTTTATTATCGTCTAAATTCGTATCTGTCTCTTAGTTATTATTTAGAAAGGGAAGCTATAAGCGGTGAGGAGTTAATTACAATTTTAGATGAGATTGTGCATATACTTATGCAAAGTAAAAATTATCTTTTGTCTGCATCTAGTTTTTTGCTTCATCCTGATTACATTTATCTAAATGCCGGGAGACAAGAGGTTTTTCTTCTTTATCTTCCGGTTAAATTACCGGGAAGTGTTAATGAGAACTTTAGAAAGTTATTCAAAAAAGCAGCTTCTTTTTGTGCAGATTCCCCGCAAAGTTTAGTTACCTATAGTGAAGAACAGCTTTTTAATCTGCAAGGTTTTCGGGAAGAAGTAATGAAGATGAAGTTATCTGTTTTCAAAAAAGGTAAAAAAACAAAAGAAAAGGCTAAGCCGTTTTGCTTAGAGCCGGAAGTTTCTTTATCCGGGGAGTTACCAAATGAAGCAGAAGCAAAAACTTCTTTTTTAAAAAGGCTTACTTTAAAACAGAAAGTTATGGTTGGTTTTGGCTTATTTCAAATTATAATTAGCGTTGTTCTTCTTTTACTTTCTCCCTGGCTTAACTCTTTAGGGACTACACTAACTACTTATGGTGGTCTTGTTTTGTTGATTATGGCAATTAACCTATTACTTTTGAGGTTTCTTTCTTTAAAGTATCCGTATTTTAAATTATAGGTAGCTAGGTTGTTTTCTGAAAATAATATAAGTGATATAATCAAAAGAAGACGAACTACAATTTGGAGGTTAGCCAAAATGGTATGGGTTAAAAAAACTGTCTACATAATTTTAATGATTGTGATTTTAGTTACTTTATATGGTGCTTTTAAACCACTCCCTCAAGGGCTTGGTTGGGAAGGAGAGCTTTTCGATGAAGCTAATGTACAGTTTATCTATGACCTTACCTATGAACAAGAGGGACAAATTGTTCATCAACAGAATATTTTTCAAAAGGCGCTACAGATAATTAATGAAGCAGAAGATTTTATTGTTCTGGATATGTTTTTATTTAATGATACTTATGACCGAAAATATGAATTTCCACAGTTAACGTCTACTTTGACCAACACACTTGTGCAGAAAAAAAGAGAGAACCCGGATATACAAATTGCTTTGCTTACTGATGAGATTAATACTTTTTACGGTTGTTATTTTCCTAAGCATCTTGAAGAATTAAAAGAAAATGGGATTGAAGTAATAATTACTGATTTAAATGCTTTACGAGATTCTAATCCTCTTTATTCCGGTTTTTGGAATACTTTTATTCGTTGGTCAGGAACCAAGGGGAAAGGTTGGCTTCCTAATGCTTTTAGTCCACAAGCACCTCAAGTAACAGTCCGGGGTTATCTAAAAATGTTTAACTTTAAAGCAAATCATAGAAAAGTACTGGTTACGGAAAAGAGGGCTTTATTGACCTCGGCTAATTTTCATGATGCCAGTGCTTTTCATTCTAATATTGCTTTTGTGGTAGAGGGAGAAATTATTGGGGATATTCTAGCTTCGGAAAAAGCGGTAGCAGCTTTTAGTGGTAAAGAACTTTCTATAGTTTATACAGATGAACAAGCTAAAAATGATGAAAAGATGAAAAAGCTTATCAGTCCGGCTTTGCGAGATAGTTCACCACAGGTAGAAGTTTGTTTATTAACAGAGGGTAAGATTAAAAAACATTTGTTAGAGGCAATAAAAAAGACGGAACAAGAAGATTCTATTTGGGCAGGGATGTTTTATCTTTCTGATCGGCAGGTGATTAAGGAATTATTAAAAGCGTCTTGGCGGGGAGTAGAGGTTCGTTTGGTTTTGGATCCTAACAAAGATGCCTTTGG
>DUTO01000211.1 GCA_012842035.1 Clostridia bacterium
ACCATTGGCGCCAATAAACCTTTCCGCGACCTTGCTTGGGGTCTAGCCCAAAAAGGGGTGGCTACACTACGCTATGATAAAAGAACTTTTGTTTACCGAGATAAACTAACTACCGCCAACCTCCAAAACTTTACGGTAAAAGAGGAAACTATTGCCGATGCTCTTCAGGCTATTAAATATTTGTCTAAGCAGGAGCAAATCGATCCGCAAAAAATATATGTTTTAGGACATAGCTTAGGAGGAACCTTAATTCCAAGAATTGTGGAAAAAGCCTCTAACGCAGCTGGTTTTATCATCATGGCCGGTGCTGTTACGCCCCTCGAGGACTTAATCGTAGAACAAATTAAATATATTAGCGCCTTAGATGGACTTTCGACTCAAGATAAACAAACCATTAGTACCTATGAAAAAATGCGCACCAATGTTAAACAGCTAAACAAAAATTCCCGGACCGAACCGGCCCAGCTTTTTGGTATACCCTCAGCTTATTGGTTAGACCTGAAAGATTACGAGCCGGCCAAACTTGCCCGTAAAATTGAAAAACCCCTCCTCCTTCTACAAGGAGAAAGGGATTATCAAGTTCCCCCACGTGAATTGCAATTATGGAAAAAGGAACTAGCAGACAAGAAAAATGTCCGTTTCCTCAGTTATCCTGACTTAAATCACCTTTTTATGAAAGGTGAAGGGAAATCTACACCCCAAGAATATAACTTAGTCGGACATGTTGCAAACAAAGTTATCGAGGATATCGCTAATTGGATAATTAACATCAAGTAGAAGTTTCACCTAGGAACGATCATCTCGCGAAGGAACATGGGTATACTGGGGAGAAATTGAAGGTTTGACATTTGCTTTCGCTGCCATAGTATATTCGCTTAAAGTTCTCCTCTCTTTATTTTTTGTTTCGGCATACATTTCTTCAAGCTGTTCGACATACATTTCTTCCCGTATATTAACCCAAGCCGCCTTAATTTCTTCGTCATATCCCCTTTCACCTTTTTCGTAACTGGTTTTTTCCATAAGTTTCTCTAATTTATCTACTGCCTTTAAATAATTCGGGCAAATTTTACTTTCTGAGCTATCAAGATTAATATTCTTTTTTATAATATCCATGACCTGATCTAAAATCAGCATTCGACCACGGCTACCGGCTTCCTCCTTACCTTCAGCTTTTAACTTATGCAATTTTTCTTCAAACTCGGTAGTTCCATCCCTGAATTCTTTTGATAACTCTATCGCCCTTTTTAGTATTTTTTCATTATAGTTCCCATCGTCAATATGAACATGAAGTTCTGCTAATTCTAACTTCTTTTTAAACTTCCCAGCGTTTTCAGCAGAAGAACCATATTTTAATTTGATTCCTTTTACTGATAACTCAAATGCCTTTAAATTTGTTTTCATCTCCATAAACTTCTCCCTTCTTTCCTTTTAGATTTGATTAAAATTCCCCCAATTTTCCGATTACTTTATCCTTAAGTCTCTTTAGCGCTCACTCTAATAATACCCTCCTTCGTCAAAATTTACAAAAATATGCCTGCACAATAGCTACTCTCCTTCCCAACACTCTACATAAAAATTGGTAATCTCTATATATGCAGGGCCGCGTGGTCCTGCCATAACTGAGTTAACTGTGACCTTATATAACCCTGTTCCCTTTTCTAATTCCAACTCAAACATAAATTGACCATCAATAATGGCAACACTTTCTTTAAGCATTATTTCCGGATTATCAACTTTCTTCACCAACAAAACAATTTCTGGTGGATAATAACCGTTAATACTGGCAACTGAACCGCTAATAATTACCTCCGGCTTAGTAACCTTGATATATCCTTTAGTCGGGCTGGTAAATTGATATGAGGGCTGCTTAACCACTAACTCCTTATCTTCAAGATTGACAACTACATCAAAATTCTTGACAAAAATGATTCTTTGTCCCATGGCAAGGCTAACTTGTAATCGATTATTTTCTTCTTGCAGATTAATAGTGCTACTTAGCTCATACTTATGTTTGACCTCTGCCCCAAAATCTATGCTGCAAGCAGAACTGGTGTATGAATGAACATTATTAATGGTATCCATAATCTCTAAAAGAGGCATCTCATATTGACCATTAGCGAAAAGCAACCCTTTAATGATCAACTCATCATCGTTGACAGCTGTGGGAAAACCTAACTCTTGGTATGTATAATCTCTGTAGAGAACATCCCAAGTTCTGGTATTATTATCCCAATTATTCATTAAGCCAAGCAGGTCACTGAGATCAAGGGAGTAGATATGGAATCTACCATTCTTGATAAAAGGTTTCTCCATCAGTTCATGCTCCTTGACCTTCGCTCCGGCCCAATATATTTCAACTGCATTGCTATTGGGCTCAATCTGGAAACTATATTCGCCCTTACTCACC
>DUTO01000016.1 GCA_012842035.1 Clostridia bacterium
GAGAAATAACAAAAAAAATCCCAGGGAAAAATAAGGTGAAAAAACTAAAGCAGGAGGTTCTTAATGTTAAAGGATAAGAATACTTTTAAAAAAGCATTTCAGGAAAGATTTAAAATATTATATGGTACTCCGGTTGATGAAGGAACTAATTTGGAAAAGTATAAGGCTTTAGCTAGTTTGGTGAGTAATCAGATTAGTGAACACTGGTATCAAACGAATAAGCATTATAAACATACTAAGCAGGTTAAAGAGGTTTATTATTTTTCGATTGAATTTTTATTGGGTCGGCTTTTGAGCAATAATTTGCTTAATCTCGGTATCTACGACATTGTGGAAGAAGGGTTAAGCGAGTTAGGGATAAATTTGCAGGACTTAGCGGAGCAAGAAGCAGATGCAGGGTTAGGAAGTGGGGGTTTAGGAAGACTGGCGGCGGACTTCCTGGATTCAATGGCTTCTCTTAATTTACCGGGTCATGGTTGTGGAATTAGATATCGTTATGGTTTATTTGAGCAAAAGCTTAAACAAGGTGAACAAGTAGAGTGCGCTGATGACTGGTTAAAGAATGGTTTTGTTTGGGAGTATCGGCGACCGGATAAAGCTGTCGAAGTTAGGTTTGGGGGAAAAGTTAGAGCTAATTGTGTAGAGGGTAGGACAGTTTTTATTCATGAAGAATACGAAACTGCTTTAGCCATACCGTATGACGTTCCTATTGTGGGGTATAAAAATGGACTTGTTAATACTTTACGTCTGTGGAGTGCCGAAGCTCCCGAGACAGAATTCGATTATGCTTCTTTTCAAAGAGGCGATTATTTAAAAGCTGTGGAAAGAAAATATTCGGCTGAATCTCTTTCGCAGATTCTGTATCCTGATGATAGTTTTTATGAAGGAAGAAAATTAAGGCTAAAACAGCAGTATTTCTTCGTTTCGGCCGGGTTGCAAAGTATTGTACGTCGTTATAAAAAACGGCACGCAACTCTTCATAATTTTCCCGAAAAGGTAGCTTTACATATTAATGATACTCATCCTGCTTTAGTTATTCCGGAACTGATGCGGATTTTATTGGATGAGGAAGGCATGGGTTGGGATGAGGCTTGGGAGATTACGACACATACGGTTTCTTATACGAATCACACCATTATGCCGGAAGCCTTGGAAAAGTGGCCCATTGATTTATTTAAGCAGATTTTGCCGCGAATTTTTATGATTATCGAAGAAATTAATGAGCGGTATTGTCAAGAATTATGGCAAAAGAATCTGGGCATGGAAAAAATCAGGAAAATGGCGATAGTCGGTGATGGTTATGTGAGGATGGCTCCGTTAGCCATTGTCGGAAGTTATAGTGTTAATGGTGTAGCAAAAATACATTCGGAAATATTAAAAGGGCAAGTGATGCGTGATTATTGCGAAGTTAGCCCTCTCAAGTTTAATAATAAAACTAATGGCATTACGCATCGACGCTGGCTTTTAACGGCTAATCCCCAGTTAGGGGAATTGATTACGAAGACGATTGGCACTAATTGGTATAAAAACCCCAGTGATTTAACCAATTTGCTTTATTTTAAAGATGACTCTTTTTTTCAGGAGAAATTTACCCAAATAAAATTACAGAACAAAATTAAAGTAGCTGATTTTATTAAAGAGCGATATGGTTGGGAAATTGATTCTAATTCTATTTTTGATATTCATATTAAGCGGATCCATGCTTATAAACGGCAATTATTAAATGCTTTACATATTATGTATTTGTATAATCGGCTTTTGGAAAATCCGGACCTGGAAATAACACCACGTACTTTTATTTTTGCCGGGAAAGCTGCTCCGGGCTATTATCTAGCGAAAAAAACAATAAAATTAATTAATACTTTAGCTGAAGTAATTAATAATGATAAAACTATTCAGGAGAAAATAAAAGTTGTTTTTTTGGAAAACTATAATGTTTCTTTAGCAGAATTGTTGATTCCTTCTGCTGATGTGAGTGAACAGATTTCTACTGCCAGCAAAGAGGCTTCCGGTACGGGTAATATGAAGTTTATGATGAATGGGGCTGTAACCATCGGAACTTTAGATGGGGCTAATGTAGAGATCCTGGAAAGGGTAGGCCTGGAAAATTTTATTCTTTTTGGTCTGACGGCAGAAGAAGTGCTGAATTATTACAAATATGGTGGTTATTACTCCCACAGTTTATATAATAGTAAATCTGTGGTAAAAAAGATTTTAGATCAATTAATTAATGGTTTTTTAGGAGTTCCTAAAGATGAATTTATGGTAATTTATGAACATCTTCTTACGTATAATGACGAATTTTTCGTTTTAAAAGATTTGGGTGCTTATATCAAGGCCCAGGAAAGAATTGAAGAATTATACAAGGATAAAGTTAAGTGGTTAAAGATGTGTATTACTAATGTAGCTTATTCAGGATTCTTTTCTAGTGATCGAACGATTAATGAATATTCGGCCGGTATCTGGGATTTAAAACCAGCGGTGATCAAAAAACACTAGTAGGGTAAATTTAAGAGCATATTTTGAATTGATTTTTGGATGTAGAAAACTTTTTAATATAATACTGGGAGAGGGTAATAATGAAAAAAAAAGAATGTATTGCGATGCTCTTAGCTGGTGGACAAGGGAGCCGTTTGAGGCTTTTGACAAAAAACTTAGCTAAACCTGCTGTGCCCTTCGGCGGTAAATATAGGATTATTGATTTTAGTATGAGCAATTGTCTTAATTCCGGAATAGATACGGTCGGTGTTTTAACACAATATAAACCACAAGTCCTTAATGCTTATATTGGAGTTGGTAGTGCGTGGGATTTGCAATGTTATAGTAAGGAGGGCGGAGTGACAATTTTGCCGCCTTATGTTAGTGAAGATGGGGGAGAATGGTATCAGGGAACAGCTGATTCTGTATATCAAAATCTCAAATTTATTGAACAATATAATCCTGAATATGTGTTAATTATTTCCGGTGACCATGTCTATAAAATGGATTATTCTTTAATGCTGCAAGAGCATAAAGAAAATAACGCTGATGTAACTATTTCTGTGGTTGAGGTTGCTTGGGAGGAGGCCTCCCGTTTCGGAATTATGAATACTGATAAAAATGGTTTCATTGAGGAGTTTGTGGAAAAACCTGCTCAGCCTAAAAGTAATCTTGCTTCCATGGGTGTTTATATTTTCAACTGGCCCATTTTGAAAAAGTATTTAGAAAAAGATGCCGTGGACCCTGAATCTGAGCATGACTTTGGTAAAAATGTAATTCCTCTGATGCTCCGGGAAAAGTTAAAATTATATGCTTATGCTTTTCAAGGTTATTGGCGAGATGTAGGTACTGTAGAAAGTTATTGGGAAGCGAGTATGGACATTCTTGATGACTACGACTTTTTAAATTATTTTGATGATAATTGGAATATTTATTCTGCCCCGCTTATGCAACCACCTCATTATATAGCTCCGGGAGTGAATATAAAAAGGTCTTTAATTTCTGACGGGTGCTATGTTAACGGCGAAATAGAGCATTCTATACTTTTTCCGGCAGTTTTTGTGGATAAGGGTTCTCTGATTAAGGACTCGATTATTATGCATGGGGCGCAAATTGGTTCCGGAGTTAAAATTGAAAAAGCAATCATTGGCGAAAATGTTGTTATCGGTAAAAACTCAGTTATTGGTGGAGATGGGATTACGGTTATTGAGGATAAACAAAAATTGAAAGAAAATTCACAGGTGGGTAGACTTTATAGGCTAAAAAGAGTAGACAAACAGGCAGAAGGTGTTAGTCGGTATTTAGCTGAAAGCCCATAAACTAAATTAAGAAGCGGCTTGATGGTACAGTGATAATAGAGATTTAGAGACTACGAAGATGAGGAGTAAGAGAGATGAGAAATGTAATGGGAATTATTCATCACATCAAAGATGAAGCGGCTTTTCGGGAAATTACGAAATATCGTTGTGTAGCGGCAATTCCTTTTGGTGGAAAATATCGCTTAGTAGATTTTCCTCTGTCAAATATGACTAATGCCGGTATTTCTAATATTGGGATTATTACTTCTCTAAAAATGAGGTCCTTAATAGATCATTTAGGTACAGGTAAGGAGTGGGGACTGGATAGAAAGCGTGATGGACTCTTTATTTTGCCGGCGGCCTCCGGCGGTAACGAGAAGAATAGGCGACGGTTAGACTTGGAAGATATTTATGTTAATTTAGATTATCTGGAGAATAGTCAGCAAGAATATGTTTTGCTGACCGGAAGCAATATTGTTTGTAATCTTGATTTAACTAAAGTATTGGCTTTTCATCGCCAGAAAAATGCTGATTTAACAGTAGTTTGTAGTGAAGATTATCAGTTTTTACCGCAGGACGTTGCGCGTGGCGTTTATTTACAAAAAGAAAAAGAGGGTCGGATTTCTGCTGTGAGTCCGGGGAAACCACATAAAAACTCAGTAATTTCTATGGATATGTATTTATTAAAAAGGTCCTTTTTGCTTCAACTTTTAGAGGAATGTGCAAGTTTGGCTAAATGGGACTTTGTTGGTGAAGTTTTGCCTGTTAAAGTAAAGAAAATAAAAATGTATGGTTATGTGCATCAAGGCTATTTAGGTCTTGTTAATTCTTGGCAGAGTTTATATAAACATCAAATGGAGTTATTAAATCCGGAGGTTTGGCGGGAGTTGTTTTGGGGGAAAGGCTTAATTCATACTAAATTAAAGGACGGGCCTCCAGCTAGATACTATGAAACTTCGGAAATTAAAAATGTTTTTGCCACTTCAGGGTGTTTAATTGAAGGAAATGTGAAAAATAGTATTCTCTTTAGGAAGGTAAAAGTAGGACGTGGTGCTGTAATTCACAACAGTATTTTATTGCCTAAAGTAGAAATTGGCGAAGATGTTGTCTTAGACGGGGTGATCATCGATAAAAATGTGCAGATTAAAAAAGGGATGCAGTTGATCGGTAATAATGAGAACCCTGTAATTATAGAAAAAAATCAAGAAATTGGAGGGGGGTTTTAAGTTAAATGTTAAAAGTGTTATTTATTGCTTCTGAGTGTACACCTTTTGCTAAAACCGGTGGTTTAGGTGATGTTATCGAAAGTTTGCCGATAGCTTTAAGAGAAAGAAAAATTGATGCTCGGGTAATTATTCCTAAATATAGTAATATACCTGCTAAATATAAAAAAGAAATGGTACATAAAAAGACATTTACCGTACCTGTTAGTTGGAGACAAGAGTATGGTGGTTTAGAAGTTTTGCAACATGAGGGGATTACTTATTACTTTTTAGACAATGAAAAATATTTCAAAAGAGATGGTCTTTATGGTTATTTTGATGAAGCGGAAAGGTTTTCTTATTTTTGTCGTGGGGTTTTAGAATGTCTGCCTTACTTAGAATTTAAACCCGATATTTTACATTGTCATGACTGGCATACAGGGTTAATTCCTTTATTCTTCAAAACGTTCTATCAGCAGCAGCCTTTTTATCAAAATATCAAAACGGTTTTTACTATTCATAATTTAAAATATCAAGGCGTTTTCCCGATGGAAATACTTGATGATTTATTGGGTTTGGATGGCTCGTTTAAAGGTGATGAGGGTGTAGAATTTTACGGTAAAGTGAATTTTATGAAGACAGGTATCGTATATGCCGATAAGATTACTACAGTTAGTGAAACATATGCAGAGGAAATAAAGACAGCATATTTTGGGGAGAATTTAGATGGTATCTTGCGTAAATATGAAGGAAAATTGCAAGGTATTGTCAATGGTATTGATTATAAGAAATACAATCCGGAAACAGACCCTCATATTTACGTCAACTATAGAAGTTCTGTCGTTAAAAAACAGCAAAATAAAACTAAATTGCAAGAAGATTTGCGTCTTCCTGTCAAAGACGTGCCTCTCTTAGCAATGGTTTCCAGATTGACCCGACAAAAGGGTTTAGATTTGCTAAATTATATTTTAGATGAATTATTAGCCCTGGATGTGCAGTTAGTTATTTTAGGAACGGGTGAGCCAGGTTATGAACAGGCTTTACGGGAAGCGGCAGAAAGGCATCCGCAAAAAATGAAAGCTTACTTTATGTTTAATGATGCTTTAGCTCATAAAATTTATGCCGGTGCAGATCTTTATTTGATGCCTTCATTATTTGAACCGTGTGGTTTAAGTCAATTGATTGCACTTAGATATGGTGCTTTACCTATAGTAAGGGAAACGGGAGGGTTAAAGGACACGATAGTTTCATATAATGAACAAACCGGAGAAGGTAATGGCTTTAGTTTTACTAATTTTAATGCTCATGACTTTTTATATACTATTAAACGTGCTTTAGATTTTTATAATAATCGTCGGCCGATTTGGAATAAATTATTTAAGAATGCTTTTAAAGTTAATTTCAGTTGGAACAATTCTGCTCAAGTATATATTGCTCTTTATGAAGATTTGTTGACAAAAGAAGAAGTTAAAGGTAAATCTCGTTTAAAATTATTTTAAAAAAGGATGAGAGAATGAATGATGGGCGAATGGGTTTGTCATAATACTCACGATCGGGAATATCGCAGCCCCTTTGGGGCTGTTCCTTGTTTGCAAAAAATCGTACTTCGTTTAGGAATAAAACA
>DUTO01000212.1 GCA_012842035.1 Clostridia bacterium
CCGGACCAAGGTGTACCGGGTATTTCCGGACGTGGAGTTATTAAGCCCGAAACCTTAGAGATGTCTAATGTGGACCTTTCTCAAGAGTTTGTGGAGATGATTATAACGCAACGTGGTTTTCAAGCTAACTCGAGAGTGATTACTACTTCTGATCAAATTCTCGAGGAATTAGTAAATTTACGTAGATAGTTTTTGTAAAATGCCCTCATCTCTATTGAGGGATGAGGGCAATATTTTAGGAAGAAGGGGAGCAAATGATAGAGGTAACTAAACTTAATGACGTTAAAATTATTATTAATGCTGATTTAATTGAAACAATTGAGGCTACCCCTGATGCAGTAATTACTTTGGTTAATGGTAAAAAAATTGTTGTTAAAGAAAGTGTTGATGAAGTCATGACTAAAGCTATTCTTTATCAACAAGAGATTGCTAGGGGAATAGTGGTAACTGATTAAATAAAAAAGGAGAAGGTTGAGTAGAGGATATGGATCGTTCAACAATCATTGGAATTATTTCAGGGTTTTTAATAATCGCAATAGCGATTATGATTGAGGGAAGTTTATTAGTCTTTTGGAGCCTAGCCTCTTTGTTAATTGTATTGGGAGGGGCTACCTGTTCTACTTTTGTTAACTTTTCTTTAGAGCAAGTTCTGGAGTCAAGGAAAGTTTTAAAGATTGCTTTTCAAGATGTTTCACAAGAGCCACTAGGAATTATTGGAAAAATGGTTGATATGGCGGGAAAGGCTAGAAGAGAAGGGCTTTTAGCCTTGGAAAATGAAATTGAAGACACCGAGGACGAGTTTTTAAAAAAGGGAATTCAATTGATTGTTGATGGTACGGACCCTGATTTAGTCCGCAATATTTTGGAAACAGATATTATTATGACAGAGGAACGTCATAAAATAGGAATTGGTATTTTTAGTTCCATGGGTGCTACTGCTCCTGCCTATGGAATGTTAGGAACATTAATTGGCTTAATTCTTATGTTGACAGATTTAAATAATCCTGATGCTTTAGGACCGGGGATGGCCTTAGCTTTAATTACTACATTTTATGGTTCTCTTTTTGCTAATTTAATTTTTAATCCTATTGCTGGAAAATTAAAATTAAAAAGTGATGAGGAGTCTATGATTAAGGAGATTATTATTGAAGGTGTTCTTTCTATTCAAGCTGGTGAAAACCCTCGTATTGTTGCGGAAAAAATGAAGTCTTTCTTACATCCTGAACAAAAACAGTTGTTAGAAGAAAGAAGAAAAAGAGGTTATTTAAATGAATAATAGTCGTAGAAGAAACGAAGAACCTGAAGCCGATAAGTCTAATTTGTGGCTACTTACTTATTCAGATATGGTTACTTTGTGTTTAACTTTTTTTGTTCTGCTTTATTCTTTTTCGACAATAGATACAGTAAAATGGAAGTCTTTAGTTGTTTCTTTACAAGGAGCTTTAGGCGTTATGCCCGGCAATGAGCTTCCTACAACAACTGTAGAAGAAAAAAATTTTGATATTGATGAAATAAAAATGGAGCAATATTTAATGTATGAGGAAGAAACAAAAAGGATGGAAGAAATTCAGGCTAGGTTGGATGAGTTTCTTTCAGCAAATGACCTTGAGGCAAACATCTCGACCAGTATAGAGGAACGCGGGGTAATAATTCGTTTTCAAGATTCTGTTTTATTTCCGAAAAGCAGAGCTGATTTATATCAAAAATCAACGGTTATTTTATCTGGGCTTTCATCTATTATTACAGAATTAGGAAATCCCATTAGAATAGAAGGGCATACAGATGATTTGCCGATTAATACAGAGCGCTTTCCTTCTAATTGGGAATTGTCTACGGCTAGGGCTACTAATGTTTTAAGATTTTTAATTAAAGAAGGAGTGCCGGGAGAAAAACTGTCTGCTGTAGGATATGGAGAATTTCGTCCTCTTGTAGCTAATGATTGTGAGGAAAACCGTAAAAAAAATCGGCGTGTAGATATTGTTTTGCTTAGGGAAAGTTTAATTTTGGGTGAACCAAAATAAAAAAGGAGGCTTGCTGATGTCTCTAGAGATTAAGGAACAAAAAGTTAAACCCTCTAATAACAATGAAAAGGTGTTAATAGTTTTGTTAATAGTTTTATTTTTAGTAATGTTTAGTTCCGGTTTTTTGGTGTATAAACTTGTTTTGGCCAAATCTTTTGATACAGAAAATACTATGACAAAGGTTGGACCTATCTATGAAACGGAAGAATTTATTGTAAATTTCTCCGGTTCAGTAAAGCATTATCTTAAAGCTCAATTTGCTTTAGAAGTATCTAATAAAAAAGTTAAAAAAGAAATCGAAGAAAAGAAACCATTATTACAAGATACTATAAACATGATTTTATTGAATCAAACTATGGAAGTTTTAACTTCTGAAGGCAGAGAAGACTTGAAAGATAGTTTAATGGAGTCTATTAATGAATTCCTTGATACAGGGAGTGTTGAAAAAATTCATTACTTAGTTTTTCTCTTGACATAAAAATTTAGATGTATGTAAAGATGTTTCCGGAGGTGAAAACAGATATGGCTGAGGTTTTGTCTCAAGAAGAAATAGATGCTTTGCTTTTGGCAGTAGAGTCGGGCGAAGTAGATTTAGAGTCTGGGGCACATGTGGAAAGCGGTAGAGTAATTAGAAATTATGACTTTCGTCGTCCGAATAAGTTTTCTAAAGACCAGTTGAATACAATTGAATTTATTTATGAAGACTTCTGTCGCTCTTTAGGTACGCTGTTCTCCGGTTTATTAAGAACCAGGGTTGTAGCTGAAGTTGGTTCTGTAGATCAATTTACTTATGATGAGTTTTTGCAAGCTATTCCTAATCCTACTATTTTAAATGTTTTTAGTTTTTTACCTTTAGAAGGAAAGGGAATCTTAGAAATAAATCCGATTATCAGTTTTAGTATTATTGATCGACTTTTTGGGGGGCCCGGTTTAAGTACTTTTCAGGGTCGGCCTTTAACAGAAATTGAAAAAAATGTTATTGAAAAAACCTCGGAAAAAATTCTGGTTTTATTTAAAGATGCTTGGAGTGTTTGTTATGAAATTAATCCTTTTTTAGAGGTTATTGAGATAAATCCGCAGTTTACTCAAGTGGTTTCTCCAACAGAAATGGTAGTAGTTATAACTATCAACATAAAAATTGGTGAAACTGAAGGTCTGATGAATATTTGTCTCCCTTGTTTGATGTTGGAACCAATCGCTGAAAAATTAAATACCAGGTTTTGGTTTGCAGGGGCTTCTGGTTCTTCGGCGAAAAATTATAGCCAGTGTTTACAGCAGGTAGTGGAAAAAACGGAAGTGCCGGTTTCTGTTGTTTTAGGAAGAGAGAGTATAAAAATAAGAGAAGTGTTAGAACTTCAGACAGGTGATGTTATTTCTTTAGAAAAGAAAAAGGATAGTGATGTGGAGGTATATGTAGGTTCTAAGTTAAAGTTTTATGGTCAAGCAGGTTGGATGGGTAAAAACTTAGCGATTAAAATTAGTAAAGTTTATCGAGAAGGGAGTGATTAATGGTGGATAATTTATTATCACAAGAAGAAATTAATGTTTTATTAAAAGAAACACCGGATGTAAGACAAGATGAGAATTACGCTCAGAATGGGGAGGAATCTGATGTAAGTCTTGATGCCATGGAAAAAGATGTGTTAGGAGAAATAGCTAATATTTCTATGGGTTCTGCTGCTACAGCTTTATCGTCATTATTAGGTAAAAAAACATCTATTACTACACCACGTATTTCTCTTACGACTTTAGATGAAATACGGCAAAATTATCCTCAAAACTATTTAACAGTTAATGTTAATTATACAAGTGGTTTAAAAGGATTAAACGTTTTTATTATACATAGTCGTGATGCCAGTGTATTTGTTGATTTAATGATGAAGGGTGATGGTAATAATCCTCCACAAGAACAAGAATTAAGTGAGTTGCATTTAAATGTGATTAGTGAAGCGATGGAACAGATGATGAATGCTTCAACCATTGCGTTAACGCAAACGTTAAAAAAATCAGTAGAGACCTCTTCTCCCGTTCTTAGTTTTACAACTTTGGAGGAAGATCATGTTTTACTAAAAGAAGGTTACGACGTTGTAGTAAAAATAGCTTTTGATTTAATGGTGGAGGGCTTGGTCGATAGTGAAATGTTGCAAATACTACCTATTTCCTTTGCTAAACAAATGGTTTCTGAGGTTCTTAAAGTAGATCAAATAAGTAATGAATCGTCTAGCTTTACTGATTTAGCTAATGTATCTGGTCATACTGCGGAGCCTGCAACTCAACATGTGGAAGTAACTTCGGCTGAGTTTGCTAAATTTAATGAGCAAACAAAGGTTAAGAAGCACGTTCCGTCTAATTTAGATTTAATTATGGATATTGGCTTACAGTTATCTGTGGAGTTAGGGCGAACCAGGAAGAGAATTAAAGAAATTCTGGAATTAACTGATGGTTCGATTGTCGAATTAGATAAACTGGCGGGAGAACCTGTAGATATTTTAGTCAATGGAAGCCTTTTAGCTAAAGGAGAAGTTGTAGTTATTGACGAAAATTTTGGGGTAAGGGTTACGGAGATAGTTTCACCAAGGGAAAGAATTAAAAGCTTGCGATAAAAAATAAAAAGGTATGATATGGAGGGGATATTCATTTATGAGTCAAAGTATATTAATAGTTGATGACGCTGCGTTCATGCGGATGATGCTTAAAGAGATTTTAGCAAAAAATGGCTATGAAGTAGCAGGTGAAGCTGAGGATGGTATTTCGGCGGTCACCAAGTATCGAGCATTAAAACCTGACTTAGTGACAATGGATATAACTATGCCTAAAATGGATGGAATTACAGCGGTAAAAGAGATTAAAAAAATTGATAAAAATGCCAGAATTGTCATGTGTAGTGCTATGGGGCAACAAGCGATGGTTATAGATGCTATTCAGGCCGGAGCTCGTGACTTTATTGTTAAGCCTTTTCAGCCTGTACGAGTGCTGGAGGCAGTGCAAAAAGCATTGCTTAGTTGAGGAGAAAAGATGTTAATTACGATATTCTTTACTGTTACCCAACCGGAAAATCCTGAGATAAATAATGTAGTTAGTTACCCAAGTGTGGCTGCTTTGTTTTTTCGTGTTATTTTAACTTTGCTTTTCATCATTTTTGTAACCTACTTTATTTTGAGGTTTGTTAAACGACAGCAAAATCTTCAGCAAAATCAAAAGAACTGGGTTAAAATCTTTGATTATCAAGCACTTGGGGCGAATCAGGGTTTATATTTAATGGAAATTTATGACCTTACTTGCATTGTTGCTGTCAGTGATGGTCAAATTAATATTTTAAAAGAAATTGAAACTAATACTAAAAAATGGGAAGAAATAAAAAATAGTCTTTCAGAAACAGAAGATTTATTTGTTGAAGGAATAGGGAGATTATTTCCAAGGAAAAAAACTTCTCAAGATAAAAAACATTTTACTACCAAAGGTGATTTTCAACAGCAATTAGCTGAACAATTTCGCAGAAATCAGCATCTCTCTCGTGGTGTTTTTCAGGGGAGGAATAAAGATGAATAGGTTGGGCAAAAAGAAAATTGTTTTGGCTATTTTGCTTAGTTGCTTTATGATTATTTTTTTGTCAGTTGATATAGTTGCGGCTCCTGTTCCCATACCTAAAATAGGGGTTGAAATCGGTGCTGCCGACACCCCTCAAGATGTTGCCCTTTCTTTACAAATATTAGCGCTTTTAACGATCTTAACACTTGCTCCTGCTATTTTGATTTTAATGACTTCTTTTACGCGACTTATTGTTGTTTTTTCCTTTTTAAGAAATGCTTTGGCTACACAACAAATGCCTCCTAATCAAGTTTTAGTTGGTTTAGCACTCTTCTTAACTTTTTTTATAATGGCTCCGGTATGGAGTGAGATTAATCAAAATGCTTTACAACCTTATCTTAATGAAGAAATAACTCAAGACGTAGCTTATGAAAATGCGATTACGCCTTTACGCGATTTTATGTTAAAACAAACGAGAGAAAAGGATTTAGCTTTATTTGTGAATATGTCTTCAGCATCTAAACCTAATAGTCCGGAAGATATTCCTACTTATGTTGTTATTCCCGCTTTTGCGATTAGCGAATTAAAAACAGCGTTTCAAATAGGTTTTATTATTTATGTTCCTTTTATTATTATTGATATGGTGGTGGCTAGCACTTTAATGTCTATGGGGATGATGATGTTACCCCCAATGATGATTTCTTTACCTTTTAAGTTGTTATTATTTATTCTAGTAGATGGTTGGAATTTAGTTGTCCAGTCTTTATTAATGAGTTTTCATTGAGTTACACGATTATTTTATAAGGTAGGGTGTTAAGATGACACAGGACTTTATAATCTATTTAGGGAAAGAAGCAGTATATACAATTTTATTATTATCTGGCCCTTTGTTAGGAGTTAGTTTATTAGTGGGCTTATTAATCAGTGTTTTTCAAGCAACGACGCAGATTCAGGAGCAAACTTTAACTTTTGTTCCTAAAATAGTGATGGTTTTTATTAGCCTAGTTATTTTTGGGTCTTGGATGTTAAATTTGATTGTTACTTTTACCACAAATCTTTTTTCCAGTATCCCTCATTTAACACTTTAAATTTATTTTAGGAGTATGTTTTGATGAATGTACTAGTTAATTTCTTAACAGAATGGGATAAGTTTTTAGTGCTTTTAGCTAGATTAACAGGTGTCTCTTTTATTCCTGTTTTTAATACAAAAAACATTC
>DUTO01000213.1 GCA_012842035.1 Clostridia bacterium
TGTTTTAATTATACACTATCTACACCACCAATCAACTTATATCCTTTTTTTCTTAACCCTGCTTCTTTTTCCTGCAATTGCTTTAATCTAAATCTTTCCTTCTCGACAACAACTAATTTGTTTTCCATCCTTAAAGCAATATTTTGTACACCTTTACGTGTATCTAACTGTAAAGCCTCTATTATTTCCGGCCAAGCTTCCTGAGAAATATTCTTAACCTTTTCCCTAATTTCCGGGATCGACATCTTACCAACTTTAATAAACATCCAGCGTCACCCTACCTAACTTACCACTACGAAATTCAGCAAGCAAAATATTAGCTCCTTGTTCCAAATCAAAGTCACCACCCCGCTTTAAAACCCCTCGTTTTTGACAAAGGGTCTCTAAAACACAAACAGCTTCTTGCTCTTCTGCAACCTGATAACGCTGCCTAATTCTCCCCGGCTTATTTTGCTTCAACCAATCTAATAACCACAGTGCAAGCTGAAGAGAGTCATAAATTTCTTCTTTAATCGCCCCTGTAACTGCTAACTTATAACCGATAATCGGGTCCGCAATCTTCGGCCACAAAATTCCCGGCATATCCAAAAGCTCAAGGTCATTATCTATACGTATCCATTGTTTCCCTTTGGTTACTCCGGGCTTATTTCCAGTCGTAGCAACGCCCCGGCCTTTTAAATTGTTAATTAATGTAGACTTACCGACATTAGGGATTCCTACAGTCATTAACCTGATAACTTGGTTTTTTATTCCTTTTTTCTGCCGACGACACAACTCAGCCTGAGCCTGTTTTCTAGCTAGAACATATAACTTTTTTTTCGCACCTTGCCCCTTGTTCTGTAAAGCATTAAAAGCAATTACTGCATAGCTTTGTTCGCGATAAAAATTTAGCCATTTTTGGGTTTCTTTTCTTTCCGCTAAATCTGCTTTATTCAAAACAAGCACAACCGGTTTCTCCTCCAAAACTTCTTGTAAAAGAGGATTCTTACTGCTCACCGGGAGTCTCGCATCTACAAGCTCTAAAACGACATCAACCCATTTAATATTTTCTTTAATTAATTTCTCAGTCTTAGTCATATGCCCCGGAAACCAATTAATCACCAAAAAACCTCCAGACAAATCAATTTGATACAAAAGGGACTGTCCTATGCAGTCCCTCTTTCTTTAAACCATTATACCCTCTCTCTAATTCGCGAAGCTTTACCAGATAATTTACGTAAGTAATAAAGCTTAGCTCTACGCACACGCCCTTTACGAAGCACTTCAATTTTTTCCACTCTGGGTGTATGAACAGGGAAACAACGCTCTACACCTACTCCATAAGAAACACGACGCACAGTAAAGGTTTCATTTAAACCACTACCTCTTCTTTTAATCACAGTACCCTCAAAAAGCTGAATTCTTTCCCGATTCCCTTCTACAACCTTAACATGTACACGCACCTTATCACCAGGTCGAAAATCAGGGATATCTTTACGTAAATATTCAGTTTCCACTGATTTTAATAAATCCATGACTTTTTTACCTCCTTCCGCCTAGATGTTCATACCTTGCCTTAAAATCAAGCTAGCGGACCATCCTTTTTCCCATAAAACAAACAATCCATGTTATTATAGCATACTCTCAACTTAACTAACAACTCTTTTTAAGCAAGCCCTTAAATTATTTTTTTTCGGCTTCATGCTTAAGTTCGGACAATAATTCTTGCTCTTGGAGCGAAAGGTCTCGTTTTTGCAATAAATCCGGTCTTCTTTGTAATGTTCTGCGTAAAGCTTCTTTATGACGCCATTTTTTGATGGCGGCGTGATTTCCCGAAAGTAAAATCTCTGGTACCGTTAAACCACGAAATTCTCGGGGGCGAGTATACTGTGGATACTCTAATAGGCCATCATAAAAAGAATCAAAAAGAGGAGACTGGCTTTCCCCCAAAACACCGGGTAACAACCGGCACACTGCATCAATAACGACCATGGCCGGAATTTCGCCACCTGTCAACACATAGTCACCAATCGAAATTTCTTTATCGGCTAAAAATCTAACCCGTTCATCAAAGCCTTCATAATGCCCACAAATAAAAGCCACCCTTTTTTCTTGGGCTAATTCCCAAGCCATTTTTTGCTCAAATTGTTCTCCTTGTGGGGACATCAATAAAATTTTCCCCGGAAAGTTCTGAATATCCCCTAACACAGACTCCATGGCATAATAAATCGGTTCAGGTTTTAAAACCATTCCCGCCCCACCACCAAAAGGACTATCATCTACATTCTGGTGCTTAGAAGGTGCATAAGCACGAAAGTCTATTAATTTTACCGTGATTAATTGCTTTTCCTGAGCTCTTTTTAAGATACTGGCATTTATTATACCCGTAAACATTTCCGGGAAAATCGTAAAGATATATATTTCCACACAAACTCCCCCTAATCCAAAAGGCCGAGCGGAACTTTTACCTCCATACGCTTTTGCTCCAAATCAATCTGAGTAACTACTTTTTTTAAAGCCGGAAGATATATTTCCTTGTTATCCGGCGTTTTTACCACAAAAACATCATTACTGCCGGGCTTTAAGACCTCACATAACTTCCCTAAATATTGCTCACCTTCGTAAACATCTAAACCAATTAATTCAAAAATATAAAAAGAACCCTCCGGAAGTGCTCTAACCTTTGTACGAGGTATTTCTAAATAAAATCCCTTTAATTGTTCTGCCGTATTCAGATCCGAAACCTTTGCCAACCACAATAAAACCATATTTTTATGTAACCGCACATCAACTATAGTGTAACTAACATAATGACCTGCAAACTTAAGATAAACTTTTTCTAAGTCAAAAAATCTTTGCACATCATCAGTCAAAGGATATATCTTTAACCCACCTTTATAACCATGTGTATTGACAATTTGACCAATTTTAATATATTCCGGCATTTTATCCTTCCTACCTTATGGCTATAATCTGACCATCCTCAAGCACAATCTCACGTTGCATTATTTCTTGCCAATTATCCCCTACCTTAATTTCAAGAGGTCCTTCAATTTCTCCTTGCACAACTTCTCTCCCCAGCTCTAATGTACCTATAATTTTAATCTGTTCAGCCATTGCTGCTCTAGTTTCTTCTCTTTTACGCTTTTCATATTCCAATTGCTCTCTTACTGCTGCTACTTGTGGTGATGCTTTGAGGGTTAATTCCGTAATCATCTTTTTAGCCCGTTGGTCTAAAAATTTCAATTCAGCCTCTACTTTTTTTATCCCCGCTTGTAATTCTTGAATCACTTGCTTTTTAAAAGCATCTGTTACCCGAACTTTTATCGTTATTTTACGATTTATAATTAGCTTTTCCACAATTTTTCTCCCTTCTTCTTGATAGGTAAAGAGAGGTCCTCCTGACCTCTCTAATCAACTATATCAACTATCACCTTTTTTTGCTCACGAGTAGCGGAAGCCCTTACTACTGTGCGAATAGCCCTAGCGATACGACCTTGTTTGCCAATAACCTTACCCATATCTTCAGGAGCCACACGTAACTCAATAATTATCTTATCTTCTTCCTCCTGACGCGAAACTTGTACTGCTTCAGGATTATCTACTAAAGCATTAGCTATAACTTTAACCAACTCTTCCATCCATCCCACCCCTAATCATTATTCATTAACTTTAGCCAAAATACCGGCTTTATTAAGTAAAGATTTGGCTGTTTCGGAAGGTTGTGCCCCTGTTTTTAACCAATATAATGCTCTTTCTTCATTAATATTGATTACCGTAGGTTTTTTAGTAGGGTCATAATAACCAATTTCCTCAATGAACCGTCCATCACGAGGAGCTCTGGTATCAGCCACTACTAAGCGGTAAAAAGGTGCTTTTTTCGCTCCCATTCTTCTTAATCTGATTCTGGTCGCCATTATTGTTTCACCTCCTTTATAAAAATATTATTAATTTAAAAACGGCATTTTAGCTAACCCTTTTTTTCTGCCTTTGCCCCTAAGTTGCTGTTGTGTAAACTGTTTCACCAGTTTTTTCATCTGGGCAAACTGCTTTAAAATACGATTAACATCTTGCAAGGAAGTTCCACTACCTGCAGCTATTCTCCGTCTACGACTACCGTTAATCATCTCCGGTTTCCGCCGTTCCTCCGAAGTCATTGCCCGAATAATTGCTTCCACATGACTAATATCCTTTTCATTTATTTCTAAACCCTGTAGTCCCTTCATTCTGCCCATACCGGGAATTAATTCCATAAACTGTTCTAAGGGGCCTAAATTTTTCATTTGCTGAATCTGCTCTAAAAAGTCCTCTAGGGTAAATTCATTGGCACGCATTTTACGTTCAAATTCTTGTGCCTTTTTTAAATCTACTGCTACCTGTGCCTTTTCAATCAAAGTAAGGACATCACCCATTCCTAAAATACGCGATGCCATCCGCTCCGGATGAAAAGGCTCTAAAGCATCAAGTTTTTCACCTACACCGGCAAATTTTACAGGTGCCCCGGTAACAGTTTTTACTGATAAAGCAGCCCCTCCCCTGGTATCCCCATCAAGTTTTGTGAGAATGACACCATCAAGACCCAACTTTTGATTAAAGCTTTCCGCTACATTTACCGCATCCTGACCGGTCATCGCATCGACAACCAACAAAATTTCTTGCGGCTGACAATTACTTTTCAGTTGCTCCAACTCATCCATTAATTCTTCATCAACATGCAAACGTCCGGCTGTATCTAAAAAGACAAAGTCATGCCCATTTTTTTGCGCAAAACTTACGGCTCCTCGCGCAATATCTACAGGGCTTTGCTTCTCGCCTAGCGAAAAAACAGGAACTTCCAACTGTGCACCCAATACCTGTAATTGTTTAATGGCAGCAGGTCGATACACATCACAGGCAGTCAGCAAAGGACTTCTACCCTGTTTTTTAAAATAACGTGCTAATTTAGCACTCGTAGTAGTTTTTCCCGAACCCTGTAAACCAACAATCATCACCACGGTCGGTGGCTGAGAAGCAATATTTATTTTACTCTGACTTCCCCCCATTAACTGAGTCATCTCATCATGAACAATTTTAATCACCTGCTGAGCCGGTGTTAAACTTTCTAAGACTTCGGAGCCAATAGCTCTTTCGGTAAGTTGATTAA
>DUTO01000214.1 GCA_012842035.1 Clostridia bacterium
GGCAAATCAGAGAACTGCAACGTTCTTTAGACATCTTTAATCCTTCTCTGCAAACAATCTTAATTTGCACCGTACCCATTATTCTCGCTATCCTAATTTTTAAATACTTAAATTCAAATAAAGCTACGACGATGATGCATAGTTTACCTTGTAGTCGCAATACACTTTACGCCAGTCACTGTTTAGCCGGCTTATGTTTACTGCTTCTCCCGGTGCTCTTAATCGGACTCTTGCTCCTCGTTTTAAACCTAACCACTTCCTTACATGAATATTATTCTCTCCTGAATATCTTACAGTGGATGGGGCTCACTGGACTTTATAACACTTTGTTCTTTTTTGTCACGGTGTTTGTGGGGATGTTTACAGGGAATTCTATCGCCCAACTAATCTTTACTTATATTTTCCATGTTCTCCCTGCCGGTTTATATCTTCTTTTAGTTTTTAATCTGGAACACCTCCTTTATGGCTATAGTAGTGTCGCCCTTTCCGAAGCTTGGCTCGAACACCTACCTCTATTTACCCTTTTTTCTCGCTATAATAGTGCCAACTATTTTACGCCTTCACTAGTCGCAATTTATCTAGCCCTAATTGTTTTCTTTTGTCTCTTTAGCGCTTACCTTTATCAAAGAAGAGCTCTGGAAACTGCCGGTAATGTCATCTCCTTTTCGCTCATCGAACCGGTCTTTAAGTATGGAGTCACCTTCTGTACCATGCTTTTAAGTGGCGCTTTGTTTAGCGCAATCTACAATGACTCCCTACCACTTCTTCTTTTCGGTTATTTGCTCGGTTCGCTGCTCGGCTACTGGATTGCTGAAGCCCTTTTACAAAAGTCCATTAGAGTCTGGTCTGCACATAAAGGTTATTGGGGCTATGCGGCCATTATTGTCCTTCTCTTAATCGGAATTTCGCTCGACATCACCGGTTTTGAGCACAAAGTCCCGGAACTTACCCAAGTAGAAAGCGTCTATTTTGGACCTAATATCAATTTTTGGTTAACAAACGAAGCCATACTAAGAGAAAAGGACAGCGAAACAGAATATAAGCAAACAGGGGATATAGGCTTTTTCTCTGACCAAAACAATATCGAAAATATTGCACTCCTCCATCAAGAGCTTGTAAGTAAACCTACGCCTCCTAAACAAGGCCGCCGCTATTACTTTGCCTATAACTTAAGTAACGGAAAACATCTCTTACGTGAATATGTTATTAACGAAAAACAAGAAGCCCCATTCCTCAAACCAATCTATGAGTCACTGGAATACAAAGAAGCTAGATTCCCCGTCTTAACCCAAGATACCTCAGAAATCAAATTAATTGAACTAGATGATCGCAGAACAGCCAAAAAACCCTTACTGCTTACCGATAGTACCGAAATAGAAGAATTGACAAAACTCTTAAAACTTGAAATTCTGGCCACCACTTCTCCGGAATTAATCTATCCTGTTCACGAATATATTTATATCACTATCCTCAATCTTCATGACGGGAAAATAAATTATGCCCTTCGTTCCGACTATCAATCAATTTTTCGCTGGTTACAAGAAAAAGGCTATACTGATAACTTCATGTTACTGCCGGAAGATATCAACTATGTTACTTTAGAAAATCCGGAGAAAAGCCAACAAGATGAGCAAAAAGTAGAACCTCTGAAGATAACGGAGCAAGAAATGATTGAAGAATTAACTAGATTAACTATCTCCCAACCTTATTATTACAGATACGACTCAGCTAAAATATATGAAGTGACCTTTTATGGAATGGATGGAAAAGAAACATATCGCTTTAACACTACAATATCTAAAGACCTCCCCATTTCCCCTGCTTTAAAAACATACTTAAAACAATTGGATTAACACTGCAAAAGTTAAAGAGGCAGTCTCCTTGATTATAGAGACTGCCTCTTATTTTTCAAACCAATATATTTTTTACTCATAAATGACGAGTAATTTTTTGCCGTTCCTTTTCAGTAATAATTTCGTTTATAACCAATGTTTTTTCCTCTAACAAACTAATTTCCGGAAAGTCTTCCAAAACAGTTCCGATCTCATCAGTAATTAACTTAATTACAGGACGCGTAGTATAATCCTTAGGTACAGCAATCACTACCCCTACTGCCCCATTATTCAAACGTACTGCTGTTCCTACAGGATAAGGAGCTATATTTCTACAAAATGCTTTCACAATTTCTGGATGAAAAGCTTGCTCACTTTGAGCAACAATTGATTCTAAAGCCTGATACGGATATAAACGTTCCTGAACATCGATATTTGTTACAAGACTATCATAATAATTAGCCAGACCTACAATAGCCGCATAAAAATGAATTTCTTTTCCCGATAATTTTCTTGGATAACCTGTTCCATCATATCTTTCATGATGTTGATAAGCGACATGAGCAACCATGATATTTATAGATTTATTTTTTCTTAGAATTTCAAAACCATATTCAGTATGCTCCGGCCCTAAGCTTAAAGACTTCCCAATATCATGCAAAATTGCTCCCATTCCTAAAACTTTTAATTTCAGATCATCTAAACCTAAATTCCTTCCTGTAAGAATGCTTAATACACTTACCCCTACAGAATGGTCATAAAAATAAGTATTGACATTGCGTAAATCCATAAGTTGCACCAAAATGTCAGGAGCACCTTTTAATTCATCCAAGATTTTATTAACCATATCACTTATCGGACGTAAATCTAAATCTTTATGCACCCGAGCACTCTTAACAGTATTTTTTAAGGCTTTAGCTGTTTGTATTTTTAATTGGTCATTAATTACATCCTCAACCTCTATTGGTCCCAATAATTCATCTTCAACATAAATAAAAGGCAAGCCTAATTTATTTAACCTTTTTATATAGCGTGAATTTAGAACTACTCCCTCATTTAGCAAAACTCTACCTGCATCATCATAAATAGCTCTAGCTACACGCATTCCTTCTTTCAGCTGTCCACTATCAATCGCTCGCATAAAAACCTACCTCTGTTAATTAAATTACCGTTGCTAAATCCAATAAAACAATCAATCTACCTTCTACTTTAGCAATACCATAAATAAATTCTTTATTAAGATTATGTTCAAAGTCGCCACTTGATGTTATCTTTTGCTGATCAATTCGTAAAACTTCCTCAACTTCATCCACTAATATACCTAAAGCATGTTCATTTTGTTTAAGCACTATAATCCGGGTTTCTTCAGTTTCGGCTAAACTTCCTAAATTTAAAAATCGTTTTAAATCAATAATGGGGATAATTTCTTCTCTTAAATCGATAATTCCTAAAACATAATCCGGAGAATTAGGTAATTTTACCGGTTTAAAAGGTCGTATAATTTCTTGCACTTTTAAAATATCTAGCCCATATTCTTCTTGCCCTAATTTAAAAACGACAAACTGCTCCATCACCCCTTACCCCCTTTTTCTTTTCTCAACACACTCAAAACTCAACCCATTATTTTCTGCTCAAATTTAGACTATCACAGTCAACTTTTTTTGACAATAAAACATTAGCTCAAATATTACCTAAATAAACATAATCCAAATATTCTTCAGCTACTTTCTTGGCCCTAAGCATAGTTTCCCGTGCTGTAGCCGAAGTTTGCAGTTTGTAATTAGGGAAATAACGGGTCAAATGTAAAGGGATTTGTCGATCCAATTGAGCAATCCACTGGGCTAATTCAGCAATTTCTTCCGGGCTATCATTTTGTTGGGGTATCAAAAGAGTCGTGACCTCCAAATGACAATTGGATGCTAAAAGTTTCGCACTATGCAAAACCGGTGCTAATCTTCCTTGACATAACTTCTCATAAAACTCCTGTGTAAAAGCTTTGATATCTAAATTTACTGCATCTAAAAACGGTAACAGTTCTTTTAAAGGCTGTGGATTAAGATAACCATTCGTCACCAAAACATTTTTTAAACCCGCCTCTTTAGCTAATTTAGCTGTTTCTAATACATATTCAAACCACATTAAAGGCTCTGAATACGTATAAGCAATCCCCACATTCCCTAAGGGTAAAAACTCTTTTGCTTTAGCTACAGCCTCCTCCGGGGCAAGAAAATGCGTGGCTACCTCTTTTTGATGAGCAATTTGCCAGTTTTGGCAAAAAGAACAAGCGAAATTACAGCCAAAAGTACCTAAAGAAAAAACTTGTTTCCCCGGGAAAAACCTTTTGAGCGGTTTCTTTTCGATAGGGTCTAAAGCAAGTGACGTAACTAAGCCATAATTAAGCAAATATAATTTCCCTGCTACGTTTTTTCTAACTCGGCATCGCCCCTGTTTCCCCTCTGAAATAACACAACCATGTGGACAAAGAAGGCACCTGACCTCAGAACCGTTTTCTTTTTTAACCCAATGTGTGGCCAGCTTCATTTCCGCCTTCTCCTTAACTATAGCGAGTTACCTTAAATCTTTCCAATACTACCTTTTCATCTATATCTATTCCGGCTTTAGCTTTAGCAATGGCTACCTGTTCTTCAGAAGTATCCACTCCCTCCAAGTTAGGCAATAAAAGCCCTCTTTTCCTACCACAACTAACAATAACACCATATACTTGAGGGTCTAATTCTTGGATAGAATCTATTTTCTCCGGTTTTTCCAACACATCTACCGAAATCGTTAAATCTTCTAATTCTTCTAAAGAAACCGGAGCAAAACGCGGGTCATGAATAGCTGCGGAAACTGCATTGTAAATAATCTCTTCCGCTAAATTACTTCTCGTCGGCTCTATTGTACCTATACATCCTCTTAAATTCCCCTGTTTTTTGAGAGAAACAAAGGCACCTGCTTTTTTCTTAGCTAAATCTCCTGCATTTGCCGGTACTTGCAGAAACTTTCCCGTAGTCAAATATTGATGCAAACTTTGCCTTGCCAAACTTACGGGCAAAGGCTCTTCCCCAGTTATCTTCTGTACTCTTTCCCTGTTTTCCTGCTTTAAAGAAGCAATTAATTCTCTTTTCGACATTTTTTCTCCTCTTTTCAGTCGCGCTACTAAATAGCCTACCCCAAAAGGTCCTTCATAAGATAATTCTTCGGTCTCAAAGGCATAACCATCCAAAGCGCCTAAGGCAATTATAATTGGTCTCAGCCCACATTCACCCGCTGCTTCCACAAGAGAGGGATCGATATTAAGTAGCTTTTTTACATCCCCCTCACGCAGACACTGCCTCACCAAGTCATCAAAAACAGCACCACGGGGAGAATAACCGGCCGGGGCCCCTTGCTGTAAACGGTGTGATAAGTCCGCACTAGCAATTAAAACCCACGAAATATGCAACTTATCTAAAGCAGCACTTAAAACCTTCCCAAAATGATACAATTTTTCATAAGAAAAAAAAGCAATATTAATAGGCAAAAGTTTACCCTGCCACCCACTTCGATAAA
>DUTO01000215.1 GCA_012842035.1 Clostridia bacterium
AGCAGTATCAGCATAATATAAAATTGATTCATGGGGCATCTGCTTTAATATTTCGCGCACAACAGTTAAACCGCCAACCCCTGAATCGAAAATGCCTAAAGGGGCTTCTCTCTTTTCCCACATGTTTTACGCTCCTATTTTTTTATTCTTTACTTTTCTTTACGATTTTGAGCCAACACGCCTCCCCTAGTTAACCTAGCATCAAATATCGTGCAAAAAGCTTTTTCATCCCATTGATCGATTTCTTTTTGTAAGTCCCTAAATCTTTTCCTTTTTAAAATAATCTGCAAAATATAACGCTTCCCTTCACGCCCCTCACCTTCAATTACCGTTACCCCATATCCCTTTTCCCGTAATATTTCTGTTAATTTTAAAGGGTCTTTTAAAGTAATCACCTGAGCCGTAAAAATACCTACGGCTAATTTTTCCTCAAAATAAGTACCGACATAATTACCGGTAGCATAACCTAAAGCATAAAATAACAAGTTAAGGGGATTAGTTAAATCAGAAAAAATCTTTCCTAAAGCTAAAATATAAATAATTACTTCGAAAAAGCCAATAATTGCCGCATAAAGTTTTTGACCTCTGACCACCATTAAAGTACGAATTGTAGCTAAAGATACATCACAAACCCGTGCCAAGAAAATAAACAAATAGCCACCAATAAGACTCCACATTCTTTTTCTCTTACTCCTCTGCCTTAAAATAAAATATGACCTAAATTATAACCTCAGTATATCATATTTACAAACTTCTTCAGCAATATCTTTAAAAAAAACTCCCGCTAAATTAGCGAGAGTTTTTTAGATGCACTTCTGTAGTTAATCAAAATAAGCCTTAAGACCATTAGCAATTCCTTCCGCTAGTTTCTGACGATACCAATCTTGACTTAACAAAATCTCTTCTTCCCGATCAGAAAGAAAAGCAGTTTCCACCAAAATAGATGGCACCCTCGTTTCCCTTAATACAGCATAGTTTTCCTCGCGTACCCCGACATCTCTTCTGCCTCCACTTTTCACTAATTCCCTTTGTACCAAAGTAGCCAGTTTCTGTCGTTCATATCTTTGGGCAGCTAAGATACTATGCCACTCAGGAGCATAATAATATGTAGTGTGTCCGGTAACCCCCGGTTTCCCGGAATCAGCATGAATACTAACGAAAACATCAGCTTGAAGGTTATTGGCGATTTCAGCCCGCTGAGCCAAAGTTAACCCGGTCCTTCCGGTATGAGTCATTACCACTTTAGCGCCTGCTTCTTCTAATAATTTTTTTACCTTTAAAGCTATTGCCAAATTAACATCCTTTTCCTTCAACTTCAGTCTTAACCCAATCGCTCCCGGGTCTAAGCTACCATCCGGTTGTACACTGGCATGTCCGGGATCGAGCACAATAACTTTATCACGTAAACCCTTAGTAAAACCAGGCACAACTCCCAACTGAATTGTGGTAACTCTATTAAGGTCAGTGGCACTAGCCTTAAATTCAGGCAGAGAATTAAACTCCAACTCCACAAAAGCTTGATCACGCTGCGGATATACTTTTACTTTAGAAATTCCCAGACGTTCAATTTTTCCTTCATATTTCCTGGTACTAGGACCTTGCAATTCAAAACGTAAGGTTTTGCGCTCCTTCTCTTGTCTTATTTTATATTCACTAGCAGCCCATCCTTCTAAAACCAACTCCGGTTTCCCACCATGGTCAACGACAATAAAAGTCTTTCCTGTCGCGATAGGTACAATCAAAACTTCTTTTTTAGGAATACTGTCTCGCGAAGGAGTAGTTCCATCTAGAGACTTAGTTAACCAGCTCGCAATCCAACCGGTTTTACCATTTAAAAGACGAACTTGATACCAATCACTCTGACTACTTAAAACAGTCAAAGCATCACCACTTTTTACTTGATCTATTACAGGGGCCTCCATACTATTCCACTGTCTAATATTAACCGTCTTCCCTGTAACAATGACTGCTGATGGTAATTGCCCTCCTGACTGTATTTTATCCTGAGGTTGTTTATGCTCCACAGGCTCCTCAGGCTTAGAGTTACTCGGGATAAATTGAACATATTCTCCAGAAACCCAGCCTTCTATATCTTTCACTTTAATTTTATACCAACCATCTTTTACTTCCCCAACCTCATGTCGTTCATGAAGACCTATTTTAGTTACTAATGCATAACCAGTACCCGGACCTTGCCTGACATTAAGTACGTCAGCAGTAATAATAACATAGCCTTTTGTACTCAAAACCGCCTTTTGTTCGGCAACATAAGCACCATTAAGCCAAGCCTCTTCAAGTCCCGAAAGTAATACTTGGTACCAACCATTTTTTTCAGCCAAAACGGATAAGACTTGTCCGGCTTTTACTTGTCCTATTTTATTATAGTGAGTACCTGCCCCTTGTCGAAGATTAACTGTAGAACCGGTGACGATAACCTTTTTTAAAATTTGGTTCACATAGTCACCGCTAATCCATCCTTCTTGCCCTGTATGTACACAAACTTTAAACCAGTTGTTTTTCTCTTCAAGAATAGTTAAAACTTGTCCGGCTTTTACTTGTGTCCTAACCGCGTAAGAGAACCCCGGTCCCTCACGTATATTAACAATACTACCTTTCACTATTCCTTCTTGGGCCGCAAATACAGGTACGGCGAAAAACAACAGCAGCAAAACAAGGCTTAAAAAACATAACTGACATAGAGACCTGGGTCTAATCACCCTCACTACATCACCTCCTCCCAGTTTTTTTGCCAATCCTTTCTCTTATTCTACTTTCTTGTCAAAATTCCTTTAGAAATAGTGGTGGTAATTTATAGCAACCCCTTATTTGTAGAAAAATGTCTTCTTTTTAACTAAGACGAAATGTTCATCTTTTTGTTCCCCAAAAAATAAAAAGAAGGTATAAACAGCACCTTCTTTAAACCCATTATCTTTTTATTTAATATCTAGCCAAAAATGATTACCCCATTGATTTCACTCCTTATAAAATTAAAATACTATAATTAACTTTCTTGCCCCAAAACAGTTCTCCTGCAAGACTTTATTCCTAAGTATTTC
>DUTO01000216.1 GCA_012842035.1 Clostridia bacterium
AGTACATCCTTGTCCTGATTCGGGTATGGTACTGACGTCCTGTCAGTACCTTTGCTTTCTCGACCTCGGCTTCGTAAGTCTGTTTCGCTAAACTTACGCAAAGGAACGGCGAAACGGTACAGCATATTTTCTTAAGGTGAGTAGAGGTTCGTTTCCCGTTCCGTGCTTCATTTAGTTATTTTAGTCAGGTACTGCCTTGGGTATCCGTAGCTATGGTCAGAACGTTCTAGAGCTTGGTTTGGAGCAATACCGACCGGGTTCAATTCGCGTCCATGCTCAGTTCGCCCTGGTGCCGACGTCCTTGTCGTCACCTCGTCATTGCTAACCTGACCTTCGCCAAGAACGTTTAGCTGACCTTCGCTAAGTCACCTTCCGGCAGTACTTGGTCTAAAATAGTATAGCTAGGTAGAGAAAAGGAATGGCGAAACGGTACAGCATATTTTCTTTGAGGCTCAATTTGCATATGGAAAAGGCAAGAGGTGAAAAATAGTCTCTTGCCTTTTTTTGTTCTGTTTTGGGGAAAGGGGCATAGAATTATTAGGTAAGTGAGGGGATTATATGGAAAAAATTACTCATTTTTTAGAGTTGCCTCCGGAAATAATTTATAATTTACCTAAGGTAACATTGCTTGGCAATTTACAGGTATTGATCGAAAATCATCGCGGGATTATTGAATATAGCACTGGAAAAGTTAGAATTGCTGTAAATACAGGAGAAATTGAAGTACTGGGTCAGGAATTAATTATTTGTAATATTACTAGGGATGGAATCTGCCTGGAAGGAGATATTTCCGGACTTAAATATCATCGTTAGGAGGTTTGTTATGAAATGGACTTCTGGATTGTCAGGATATGTGGAAATATCTTTATGGGGAAAAAACCCGGAACGTGTTTTAAACATGGCTTTAAGCCGTGGTATTTCTATTTGGGATATTCGGCTACAAGAAGATAAGCATTATCAATTGAAAGTTAGTTTAGGGGGTTATAGAGCATTTCGCCTTTTGGTGAGACGTTCAGCTTGTAAAGTCAAAATTAGGCAAAAAAGAGGCTTACCCTTTTTTTTGATGCGCGCCAAAAGGAGAAAGGTCTTAGTTTTGGGCACTTTCTTTTTTTGTTTAGCTTTGTATGTTTTAAGTTCTTTTGTTTGGTTTATAGAAGTAAAAGGAAATGAGGAAGTTGCCACAGAGCTTATTTTAGAAAGAGCTGCAGAGCATGGTTTAGAAAAGGGGGTTCCCAAGGCCAGTTTCGAGAAAAATAAGCTGGCGGAAAAGTTGCTATTAGAAATTACTGAACTTTCTTGGGTAGGGATCCATGTGCAAGGCACAAAAATTATTATTGAGGTTGCTGAAAAAACGTTGTTGCCTTCTGATGAAGAAAATAAACCGGCTGATTTAATTGCCCGGGTTGGGGGGAAAATTGAAGAATTATTAGTTCTTAAGGGTATACCATTGGTACAGGAAGGAGACCAGGTCAGGAAAGGACAAACTTTAATTTTAGGTCTCGTTTATTCGGAAATAAATATTTCCGAGACAGGAGAAATTAGCCCTGCCGGAGAAGCCCAAATAGTGAGGGCCAAAGGTCTTGTTCGTGCTCAAGTTTTGCGAAGTAATGTGGGAACATGTCCTCTGCAGGAAAAAACTGTTTGGGATACAGGAGTAGAAAAAAAGGCGGTTTTTTTAAAATTTAAGGATAAAGAAATATATTTAAAAGGAACGGGGGAAAATCCTTTTGTCAAGTATCGCTTAGTTCGGCAAGCAAAACCGCTTTTTGTCTTTAAGGGCAGGAATCTTTTGGGACCCGTCGAATTAGTTAGTATTATTTATAAAGAGCAAATTTGTGAAATTCGTGAGTGGGGGATAGAAGGGGCTTATCAGGAAGCGGCGCGGCGAGCACAGGATTTAGTGTGGGCAGAAGTGCCTGTGCAATATAAGGTGATTTCTCAAAGGCTTGAACCACTTACAGGGCGGGAGAAAGGGGTTATAGTAGTAAGGTATATTTTAGAAACAATTGAGGAGATAGGAACTTATCGTTTTTAGGTAACAGTAGCTTGTTAGACTTAGATAAGGTATAATTATTAAGTAAATAGGTGAGGAGGGTGAGAGATTGCCTGCCATTAAGAAAAAAAGTTTTAGTCTTACTAATCAAGAAGCAGCGACATTGTATGGTTTACAGGATGAAAATCTGAATTTTTTGGAGAGTCATTTAGGAGCCAAAATAGTAGCACGTGGTGCTAAAATACAAATCACGGGAAATCAAGCAGAGGTTGAATTAGCTAGTGCAGTATTAAGTCAGTTAATTGAGTTAATTAGAACCGGAAATACTATTGCGATCCCTGATTTAAATTATTGTCTACAGGCAGTTACAAAAGGCAAAAGCAATCACCTTACTGAAGCATTAAATCAGGTCATTCAAATTACAGCCAGAGGTAAGTTAATTAAACCGAAAACAATTGGGCAATATCAATATATTCAAGCTATTAAAGCTAATGATATTACTTTTGGGATAGGACCTGCCGGGACAGGTAAAACTTATTTAGCAGTAGTGATGGCTGTTTCTGCCTTAAAAAACAAAGAAGTTAATCGCATTGTCTTGACACGTCCGGCTGTAGAAGCAGGGGAAAAACTAGGTTTTTTACCGGGCGATTTGCAGGAAAAGGTAAATCCGTATTTACGTCCTCTTTATGATGGGCTTTATGATGTATTAGGTATTGAGACGGCCAGACGCTATATGGAAAAATCTATTATTGAAGTAGCCCCTCTTGCTTATATGCGCGGGAGAACTTTGGATGACTCTTTTATTATCTTAGATGAAGGTCAAAACACGACGCCGGAACAAATAAAGATGTTTTTAACGCGGATTGGTTTCGGTTCAAAAGCTGTGGTGACCGGAGATATAACGCAAATAGATTTACCTAAAGAAACTAACTCCGGTTTGATTGTTGTTCAGAAAATTTTAAAAGGCTTAGAAGGAATAAGCTTCCAATATCTTACTGAGGCTGATGTGATTAGACATCCTGTCGTTCAAAGAATTGTTTTAGCTTATGAAGAGTATCAGGGGAAAAGAGACGCACAAAAATAGAAGTAGGTCTAAAAAGAGGAGGAGATGACCATTACTACTCCTAAAACAAAGGTTCCGTTTTTTAAGGGAACGGAGTCTATTTGGAAAAATCGCAGGATTAAAAAAATAGGTTGGTTTATAGTGCTTTTTTTAGGTATCCTTAGTATTTTTGCCCTGCATTTTCTTCCTAATGACTTGCCGGTAAAAGAAGGGCAAGTTTCTCCCAAGACAATTAAAGCTCCCCAAACGATAACTTTTGAAGACACTACAAAAACTGCAGAACGTAGAAAAATTGCTGAAGAAAGAATTGAGGAAGTTTATTTGCTAGATAGAAGTATTCTGATGCAAATGGAGCAAGAGTTGGAAAAAAATTTTGATAACTTAATTTTGCTTTTAAGTAGAGAAGACCTTAGTAATATAGAAAAAATGCAGGTTCTTCAGGAAGAATATAATCTGCAAGAAGGTACGGTAAGGGCTTTAGTATCTTTGGATAGTAATACACTTAAGTCACTGTCTTTAGAAGCGACGAGTCTTTTAAAAAGTCACTGGCAGACAGGAGTAAGAGATTTTGAAGTCGAGGAAAAGAAGACAAACATTTATACCCAGATTGATTTGTTAAATATTACAGTTCCCTATAAAAACTTGTTAAAAGCAGTGTTTAATAAAATAGAGTTTAAAGCTAATTATCTTAAGGATGAAGCGGCAACCCTTAGAGCAAGACAAGAGGCTTCTCAAAATGAAGGAGTCGTTATGGTGACAGTTCGTAAGGGGCAGAAGATTGTGGGGGAAGGAGAAGTTGTCACGGCAGAGCATTTAGAAGTTTTACAAGCTCTGGGCTATAAAAAATCAGTTGCTCCTTACCTTACTTTGTTAGGTGTAGTTATTTTTACGTTGTTAGTTTTTGTTTTAACTAAATTTTATTTAAAGCATTATCGGAAAGATTTGTATCATAAAGAAATAAATTTAGTCTTGCTTGGTTTGCTTGTTTTTTTGACTTTACTTTTAGCTAAAGTAATTTCTTCGATTAATATTAGCTCTAATCTGGAAATTGCCAAAATGGTTGGTTATTTAATTCCTGTAGCCACGGTATCTATGTTGATAGCTCTTTTGTTGGATACAACACTAGCTATTTTTATCACAATTTTACTCAGCTTTTTTGTTGGTATTTTAACGGGAAATCAACTTCCCTATGCGGTCAATGCGTTTGTAGGAGGGCTTGTCGGTATTTATAGTGTAGGTAAGTTCAATCAAAGATTTGATTGGGTGAAGGCCGGTTTGTTTATTGCTTGTGCCGAGGTAGTATGTATTTTTTCCTTAGGCTTAATGAATAATGACACATGGTCCATCCTTTTAATTGGTAGTTCTTTTGGCATTATTAATGGGATTTTTTCCTCTATTTTTGCTTATGGCAGTCTCCCTTTTTTAGAGTCCGGTTTTGAGGTAACTACAAGTGCACGTCTTTTGGAGCTTGCTAATCCTAATCAGCCTCTTTTAAAAAGACTTTTGATTGAAGCTCCCGGAACTTATCATCATAGTATTTTAGTGGGGAATCTTGGGGAGGCGGCGGCTGACCTGGTAGGTGCGGATTCTTTGTTAGTAAGAGTAGGGGCTTATTATCATGATATTGGTAAATTGAAAAGACCTTATTTTTTCATTGAAAATCAGTTAGGAGGAGAAAATCCGCATGAAAAACTTTCCCCTCCTTTGAGTACTTTAATTATTACTTCTCATTCTAAGGATGGAGTGGAAATTGCTCGTCAACATAATCTTCCTCCTGTTGTCATTGACTTGATTGCTCAGCATCATGGGACAAGTTTAGTTACCTATTTTTATCATAAAGCTTTAGAAATAGGGAATTCTGATAATGTAAATGAAAATGAATATCGTTACAATGGTTCTAAGCCTCAGACGAAGGAAGCGGCAATTATTATGTTGGCTGATAGTGTTGAAGCAGCTGTTCGGTCCATCCCGGCGCCTAGTAGTGGTAAAATTGAAGGTTTAGTGCGCAAATTGATTAAAGAACGTTTAGAAGATGGACAGCTAGAGGAATCTCCCCTTACCTTTAAGGACCTTAATTTAATTGCTAATGCTTTCACCCGAATTTTAAATGGTATTTTCCATAATCGCATAGAATATCCGGAAAATGTTTTAAAAGCAATGAAGGGAGGTTCTTTATCTGGTGCGAATAGTAATGGGCAATCAGCAGAAAATAATTCCCATCACTCCTCAGTATAAGGAAGTGATTGAACTTGTAGCTCAAGAAGTGGCACGGAGATTTGCTTTAAATAAGGAAACTGAGGTCAGTGTAACCTTTGCTGATGACGTCTTGATGCAAGATTTAAACAAAACTTATCGTGGCATAAATGAACCTACTGATGTGTTGTCTTTTGCTTTTGATGAAGAGGTAGAAGGAGTAGAGCTTGTGCCCATTTACGGGCCCAAAATTCATCTTTTAGGAGAGATTGTTCTTTCCCTAGAAAGAGTAAAAAAGCAAGCCCAAGAATATAAGCATAGTTTTCTTAGAGAGTTAGCTTTTTTAACGGTGCATGGTTTACTTCATCTTTTAGGTTATGACCATCAAGGGGAAAAGGATACTGCGGAAATGAGAAAAATAGAAGAGGAAATTCTTAATGCTCTGCATTATCCGAGGTCTTTTTAGGAGGGAGTTTTTTGTCGCAAGTACAAGTTTTTCAATTAATAATTTTGTTTGTGCTGCTACTTCTTTCTGCTATTTTTTCTGCTTCGGAAACGGCTATTTTTTCTGCAAATAAAGTTAAAATTCGTCATCTTGCAGAAGAAGGGAACCGCCAAGCAGTTATGACCAGGCGTTTGTTGGAGCAACCGGGGAAATCAATTTCTACTATTCTGATCGGTAATAATGTTGTCAACATCGGGGCGACTGCTTTAGCTACTGTTTTAGCCATTAGTTTTTTTGGTAGTTCCGGAGCAGGAATTGCGACAATCATCATGTCTGTTTTGATTCTTGTTTTTGGGGAGATTACTCCGAAAACTTTAGCTTCCAGGCGGGCCGAAGACTTTGCCTTACGCATGAGTCATTATATTTATGGTTTGGGTAAAATTTTATCTCCGTTTATTTATGTTTTTAATGTATTTACTAATACTTTGCTAAGACTATTAGATGCTTCACATAAGGAAAAACATTTTATTACGGAGGAAGAATTACGGATGTTGGTTAATGTAGGGGAGGAAGAAGGATTTATTGATGAAGACGAACGTGAGATGATTGATAGTATTTTTGAATTTGATGATACTCTTGTGCGTGAAGTAATGGTTCCTCGTATTGATATAGATGCTATTGATGTTGAGGAGACCTTGGAAAATACGATTAAGCTCGTCCTTAAAGCAGGACGTTCTCGTATTCCTGTTTATGAGCAGAGCGTGGATAATATTATCGGCGTAATTTATGCTAAAGATTTGTTGCAGATTTTTTTTGAACCGCATCGAGAAAAAATTAAGTTAAAGGAAATTATGCGTCCGGCGTATTATGTTCCGGAAAGTAAAAAGGTGCGAGATTTATTTGCTGAATTACGTAAGGAAAAAGTACATATGGCGATTGTACTGGATGAATACGGGGGTACAGCTGGACTTGTCACAATAGAAGATGCTATTGAAGAGATCGTTGGTGATATTCAAGATGAATATGATCGTGAAGAAAAAGCCATTGAGAAATTAAGTGATGGTTCTTTTCTTGTGGATGCGCGTACTCCTATTTATGAAATTAATGAAGTGATCGGTATCGCTCTACCTGATGATGAGTTTGAAACAATTAGTGGTTATGTTTTTCATAATTTAGGTCGATTGCCTGTTGAAGGGCAAATAATAAAGGTAAATGACTTAGAGATTAAGATTGAACAAATTACAGGTAGACGGATAGGAAAATTACGTTTAAAAAAAGTAATATAGCATAAGTTTATTTAAGAATTAGCCACATTGGTTTAGAGGGGTATAAAGATGAAAAAGAGATATGTGTTATTATGGGGACTTCTTATCTTTTTTTTAAGTATGTTGTTGGGGATAGGACTAATATATTTTATGCGACCTTATTTTTCCGGAGAAAAAGCATTTTCTCATGAAAAAGAGGTTACTTCTGGGGTAGGAGAAGGGGAAGAAGCTTATCCTTTTATAGGGTGGCAGGATAAACCACGGCAAAGAGCCTTTGTGGTGGTTATTGATAATACAGAGCAAGGTAGACCTCAGGCAGGATTAGAAAAAGCAGATGTGGTTGTTGAATTTCCTGTGGAAGGTGGTCTGACTCGTTTTGCAGCTGTTATTTGTGTAGATGATCTGGATTTGCTAGGTCCTATTCGCAGTGCCAGACCTTATTTTATTGATTTAGCTAAAGAATATAAGGGAATTTTAATTCATGCCGGTGGTTCGGAAGAAGCCACAAAAAAGCTAGAAAAAGAGTCTTTAGATCATTTTGATGAAATAAATGGTGGTGCACAGATTGGTGCAGCTTTTTGGCGTGTACCGGACCGCAATAAACCATATAATCTTTTTACCAGTTCTGATGTTTTGCGTCGTACAGCAAAAAAATTAAATATGGATCGTTCCTTTTTACCTCCCCAGAGACCGTTACTTTCTTTAGAAGCGGAGGTTGTGGGGGAAAAAGCGGAAGACCTTACTATTTTTTATGCTCATAAAAACAGTATGGTTCATTTTGCTTATGAGCAAGAGAAGCAAGTTTTTCAACGCTTTATTGCGGATAATAAGCCTCATCTTACTTATTTAGGTGAACAATTACAGGCCGCCAATGTAATTGTGCAAATTGTTCCTTATTGTTACACTGATGGTGATGGGCATTTGCAGTTAATTATGCATGGTGAAGGCAAGGCACTTGTTTTTCGTAAGGGTAAAGTTTTAGAAGGGCTTTGGAGGAAAAAACCGGATGAATTTACGAAATTTATTGATCAGAAAGGAAATTTAATTCCGCTCCTGGAAGGACCTACTTGGATTGCTGTCGTCCCACGTGGTACGCGGATTGATTACTAGGTGATGACCAATGGTAAACAACAAAAACATAAATTCGGAATCTATCAATGAGTTGATGGAAGCAGCTAAGCAAGTGAGAAAAAATGCTTATGCTCCTTATTCTTGTTTTCTAGTGGGAGCAGCTCTAAGGGGTAGTGATGGGCAGATTTATACAGGTTGTAATGTGGAAAATGTTTCTTATGGGTTATCCATATGTGCGGAAAGGGTAGCTGTGTTTAAAGCGGTTTCCGCAGGGGTTACTTCTTTTCAAGCTTTAGTTTTAGTTACGGACCAAGAGGAGTTAGTTTCACCTTGTGGGGCGTGTCGTCAAGTTTTAGCAGAATTTTCTTTGGAAATGCCGGTATTTATGGTTAATTTTCAGGAGAAAATAGTGCAAACTACGGTAGAAAAACTTTTACCTGCTTCCTTTGTTTTTAGAAAGTCACGGGAGGAAAAATTTAATGAAGAAAGGTTTTAAGTCCGGATTTATAGCTTTGCTTGGTAGACCTAATGCGGGTAAATCTACACTTTTAAATAAAATAATTGGTCAAAAAATAGCGATTATTTCTGATAAGCCTCAAACTACACGAAATAAAATTATAGGTGTTTTGACTGAATCAAATTTTCAAGCGGTTTTTTTAGATACTCCCGGCATTCATAAACCACAAGATAGATTGGGAAAAGTTATGGTTGGTAAGGCGCTGAATACTTTACGGGAAGTTGACCTTATTTATTATCTCATTGATGTTTCTGTTCCTTTTGGGCGTGGCGAATCTTTTTTGCTAGAGCGATTACAAAAAGTAGAAACACCTGTTTTTTTACTCTTAAATAAAATTGATTGTTTAAATAAGCCTGACCTTTTGCCCTTGATCGATTTTTATCGGCAGAAAAAAGAATGGGCTGAAATAGTTCCCCTTTCGGCACTTACAGGTGAAAATGTAGGCTCGCTTCTTGCTTCTACAGTAGCTTATTTACCGGAAGGACCACAATATTATCCGGATGATATGGTTACAGATCAGCCGGAAAGAATTATTGTGGCTGAATTGGTTAGAGAAAAAATACTTGAGGCTACTCGCGAAGAAATCCCTCATGCAGTGGCGGTGGTTGTGGATTTAATGGAGCAACGTGCGGCATCCCTTCTTTATATTAGTGCGACTATCTTTGTGGAACGCAATTCGCAAAAGGCGATTATTATTGGAAAAAATGGACAAATGTTAAAGAAAATCGGTTCTTTAGCCCGGAGTGAGTTAGAGGGAATATTAGGGAGTCAGGTTTTCTTGGAATTATGGGTTAAAGTAAGGGCAGATTGGCGTCAGAGTAAAAGAAGCATACGTGACTTTGGCTATTATGATGTGGATTAGGGAGGTTTTTCTTTGTTTAGTTTAAGGGAAGTTGCCCAAAAAATTGACCATACCCTTTTAAAAGCAAATGCTACGGAAAAGGAATATGTACAATTATGTTGTGAGGCTAAAGGGTATAGGTTTAAAGCAGTTTGTGTTTTGCCCTATTATGTTCCTTTTTGTGTGGAACAATTAAAGGATTCTGCAGTTGTCGTAGCTACAGTCGTAGGTTTTCCGTTAGGAGCTAACAGCTTCGAGGTTAAGGCTTTTGAGGCAGAAAAGGCTTTTCTTGCCGGAGCAACTGAGGTAGATATGGTGCTTAATCTGGGTGCTTTAAAAGACGGAAAGATTAAGGACGTTTTGCTTGACATTCAGCAAGTTGTAGAGGTAGCCAAAACTTTTACGAATAGGCTTGTTAAAGTAATTATTGAAACAGGTTTACTCACAGTAACAGAAAAAAGATTAGCTTGCCAATTAGCGGTAGAAGCGGGTGCTGATTTTGTTAAAACTTCTACTGGTTTTAATAGTGGGGGAGCTACGGTAGATGATGTTTTATTTATGGTTTCCACAGTGGGTAAAAAGGCTAAAGTTAAAGCTGCCGGTGGAATTAGAACTTGGACACAGGCGGAAAAGCTTTTAAGAGCCGGGGCAAATCGTTTGGGTACGAGCAGAGGTAAAGACATTATGATTCAATATCAAGAGGAAAGTAAAAGCAAAAAATTTTAAAAAAGAAAAATGTTTTTTGTTTTCTTTTCTCAAATTAGTTATAATTAATGTGGATTAAAAAACGAATAAAATCTCAGGAGGAAAGGAACTAGATATTTATGCAAAAAGCTAAGGTTTTCTGGGATTATTTTATGGCTACAGGTAATATCGGGGCTTATCTTATTTTTTGCGAAATACAGCGGCAAAAAGTTAAGGTATTGAAAATACGGACGGATAGTCATTTTTTGCATGAGGTAGACGGATAATGGGTTTGTACAAAACAGAAGCTTTAGTTTTAAGAAGTTGGAAATATCGAGAGGCCGATAGTCTTCTTACCTTGTTGACTAAAAAGAGGGGAAAAGTTAGTGCGATAGCTAAAGGTGTGCGCAAAACTAGTAGTCGTTTGCGAGGTGGGGTACAGTTATTTACACATAATGAGATGCTTTTGTATCAGGGGCGAAATTTAGATATAGTTACTCAAAGCCAATGTTTGGAAGCGTTTGCAACTTTACAGAGTAATATGGTTGCCCTTGCTACAGCTTGTTATTGGTGTGAATTATTGGATTCTTTTCTTCCTTTAGAACAAAAGGATGAAGTAGTATTTGCTCTTGCTTTAGCAGGATTTCATCTTTTAGCTTTAGAAAATAGTGAGTTAGTGGTCAGGGGTTTAGAGGTTAAACTTCTTTCTTCTTTAGGTTATATGCCTGTTTTGGAGAGTTGTGTTTCTTGTGGGCAGTCTTTACAGGTTGGCGAAGAAGTCTCTTTTTCGGTAGGTTTAGGTGGTGTTTTATGTTCTGTTTGTAAAAAGGAGGGTGTCTCGTTTTTTAATTGGGAAGCCTTAAAAGCTTGGCAACAGTTGCAACGAATGCAGTTAAGCAAGTTTAATAGACTAAAGATAAGTCCGGGTGGATTAAAAATATTAAGTGATGTTTTAGAAAAGTTTTTGCTCTATCAATTAGATTATCCTCTGAAATCACGTCATGTTTTAGAAGAAATGTGGCAAGTAGAAAAGAGTCAAAACTTTGTTTTTGGGCAATAATATTTAAAAATAGCTATAATCTAGTTTTATAGAAGACAAGGAGGATTGCAAGATGGATGAACTGGAAAAAATTGATTTACTACGTGAAAGGCTGGGGATAACATATCGAGAAGCTAAGGACGCTTTGCTTCAAACAGATGGAGATGTAGTACAGGCCTTAATTAATCTGGAAAAATCTAAGGAAAGATGGGATGATAAACTTGAAGAAAAGGGTCAAGAAATAATAGAATATGTTAAGGAAATTATTAAAAAAGGTAATGTAACTAAAGTAAGATTAAAAAAGAAAGATAAGGTTGTTTTAGAAATACCGGCTACAGTTGGGGCTCTCGGTATAGGCGGAATGTTGCTTAGCCCAATTCTTACTGCCCTTGGGGTCGTGGGAACTGTAGCGGCAGTAGTGAAAGACTATACTTTGGAAGTTGTGCGTCCTGATGGTCGGGTGGAACAGCATGACTTAAAGTTTTTAGAAGGGGAAAATAGTAACGATAATGAAAATTAAACATAAAATACCTTTAGTGGAGGTATTGACATTTTTTTCACGCTCGATATACTAGGTAATGAGATGAAGAGCAGACCATTACAAATTTTGTTTTTGTGATGAAGTCGGGCCGTTAACGCAGCAGGTAGAGCCTGTGGGACTTCTTTTGGTTCCACAGGAGTTTTTATATTTAACAGAATATTTAACAGTAGGTTTGTTAAATTTTTTACTGTGTTTTCAGGAGGAAAAGGCAATGTTTAAAAAAATTAATCAAAAAATATTAAGCACAATAGTTCCTACTTGGGAAGACGTGGGTGAGCAAAAGGTACGGGCTGCTTATGGTTATTTGGAAGGTTGGCTTAGTGTTGTTCTTAATGTTGTTTTGGCTATTTTAAAAACGATTTGTGGCTTATGGATTAATAGTATTTCTTTATTGGCAGATGCTTTTCATACTTTTTCCGATGTTTTAACTTCGTTCGCTGTTATTTTAGGTTTTAAAATTTCAGAGAAACCTCAGGATGCGGAGCATCCTTTTGGGCATGGTCGAGCTGAGTATATTGCTTCATTTATTGTTTCGGCATTACTTGTTTTTGTAGGTATAGAGTTTTTAAAACAGTCTATTGAAAAATTATTTAATCCGGAACCGGTAGATTATAAAACAATTGTTTTTATAGTCATGCTTTTTTCGGCCTTAATTAAGGAATGGTTGTTTGATTTTGCTCGGTTTTTGGGAACAAAAATTAAATCTCAGGCTTTGCTTGCTGATGCTTGGCATCATCGTAGTGATGCTTTTGCTTCTTTGTTGATTGGTATAGCGTTATTGATGACTCAATTTGGTTATTATACGGTCGATGCAGTTTTAGGGATTGTTGTTTCTCTCTTAATTATGTATACCGGTATCGAATTAATTAAGGAATGTAGTAGTGAGATTATTGGCAAGGCTCCTTCGCCGGAATTTGTTGCGGAAGTAAAAGATCTTGTCTTAAATATAGATGGTGTAAAAAATATTCATGATATTCAAGTTCATCAATATGGGCATAATAAATACGTAAATATTCATATTGAAGTTGAACCGGAGTTAAATGTAAGAGAGTCACATCATATTGCTGACTTTGTGGAAGAGGTATTAAATAGGCAATTAAAGGTTAGTTCGCTTGTGCATACAGACCCTTATGTGGATAATTAATGAAAAGATGCTGTACCGTTTCCTGTTCCGTGCTTTGTCCAGTTATTTTAGACTAGGTACTGCCCTGGGTATCCGTAGCTACGGTCAGAACGTCTTAGATCTTGGTTCGGAGTAATGCCAAGCGGGCTCAATTCGCATCCATGCTCAGTTCGCCCTGGTGCCGACCTCCTTGTCGTCACTTTGTCATTTCTAGCCTCACCTTCGTTAAAGACGTTTAACTGCCCTCCGCTAAGTCACCTTCCGGCAGTACCCAGTCTAAAATGGTAGAGCTGGAGGAAAGGAACGGAGAAACGGTACAGCATCTTTTAAGTTGACAAAGGTTTTTAGTGGTGATAAATTGGAAATGGTAAATTAATAAATTTGGCCATGAGGGGAAAAGTACTTGTTGGAAGAAGTAAAGCGAGTTAGGGAAAGTGAAAGCCTAGCCAAAGACGATAAGGAAGGGGCACCCTGAGCCGAAGATTCAGATCAAGAGGGTCTTCTTTTTAGACCAAACAGGGTGGAACCGCGGGATTTAACCTCTCGTCCCTGTAGCTTTGGCTGCAGGACGAGAGGTTAATTTTATTTATGATTGTTTTGGTTTTATGAAAAGGGAGGGAGAATTAATGAATTTTCAAGAAATTATTTTGACACTTAATAAGTTTTGGGGAGAATATGGTTGTCTTATTCAACAGCCTTACGATGTGGAAAAAGGTGCAGGAACGATGAATCCAGCTACTTTTCTAAGGGTATTAGGACCTGAACCATGGCAAGTAGCTTATGTCGAACCCTCGCGTCGTCCTACTGATGGCCGTTATGGAAAAAATCCGAATCGTTTACAGCACTATTATCAGTATCAGGTTATTTTAAAACCGTCTCCGGATGATGTACAGGAGCTTTATTTGGATAGTTTAGAGGCTTTAGGCATCAAACTAGCAGAACATGACTTGCGTTTTGTGGAAGATGATTGGGAGTCTCCAACTTTAGGGGCTTGGGGGCTCGGTTGGGAAGTGTGGTTAGATGGTATGGAAGTAACACAGTTCACTTATTTTCAGCAATGTGGGGGACTGGATTGTCATCCCGTTTCTGCCGAAATAACTTATGGATTAGAACGCTTAGCGATGTTTATTCAAGAAAAAGAGAGTGTTTATGAGATTGAATGGGTTGACGGTATTACTTATGGTCAAGTTCATTATCAAGCTGAAGTTGATTATTCTTACTATAATTTTGAAGTTGCTGATCCGGAACTTCTTTTTAAGTTGTTTGATGTTTATGAACAGGAGGCTTTGCGTATTTTAGAAAAGAAATTGGTACAGCCTGCCTATGACTATGTTTTGAAATGTTCTCATACATTTAATCTTCTTGATGCCCGGGGGGCGATTAGTGTTACGGAAAGGACAAGTTTTATTGCTAGAGTCAGACAGTTGGCTCGGCTTTGTGCCCAAGCTTATATAGAACAACGGGAATCCTTAGGATATCCTTTGCTAAAGAGAAAGGGGGCTTAAAAAATGGCTGATTATTTATTAGAAATAGGGACAGAAGAAATACCGGCAAAGTTTATGTCTAGTGCGTTAGCCCAGTTAAAAGATTTAGCTGTCAAAAAGTTACAAGAGCAAAGGCTGAAGTATGAAATTATACGGACGATGGGAACTCCACGCCGTTTGGCGCTTTTGGTTGAGGGTTTAGCTGAGCAAGGAGAAGATTTAAGGCAAGAGGTGCGTGGTCCGGCCTGGAAGGTGGCTTTTGATGCTACAGGTCAGCCTACAAAGGCTGCTTTGGGTTTTGCGCGCTCTCAAGGTGTAGCTGTGGAAAATTTAGTAGTGCAAGAAACAGAGAACGGAGCTTATCTCTTTGCCTTAAAAGAAGTAAAAGGCAGACCGGCAGCCCAAGTCCTTGCGGAAATAGCTCCTCAGTTAATTCAAGAGCTTAATTTCCCGAAAACAATGCGTTGGGGTGAAGAGGCATTGCATTTTGCACGGCCTATTCGCTGGTTGGTTTCTTTGCTTGATGAACAAATCATTCCTTTGCAAATTGCCGGTTTATATGCAGGTAGAATTACAAGAGGACATCGTTTTTTAGGTTCGGAAAGAATTGTCATTAAGCATCCACAGGTCTATCAGGAATTGTTACAAGAAAATTATGTTTTGGTAGATCAGGAGGTTCGGAAAGAAGAATGCTGGCGACAAATTAGTAAGGAAGCTGATAAAATTGAGGGGAAAGTAGAGCCGGAACAAAAATTGTTGGAAGAAGTTACGTATCTTTTAGAGTGGCCTACGGCTTTATTAGGTAGTTTTTCTGCGGAGTATTTAAAATTGCCGGAGGAAGTAGTAATTACACCGATGCGTGAGCAGCAGCGTTATTTTCCGGTTCGTGACCGAGAGGGCAACTTGCTTAATCGTTTTATAACTGTACGTAATGGGACCTCGGAATATTTGGACTTGGTACGGGTGGGCAATGAAAGAGTTTTAAAAGCAAGGTTGGCTGATGCCCACTTTTTTTGGACAGAGGATTCAAAAGTTAAGTTAGAGGATTATTTGCCTAACTTAGGAAAAGTTGTTTTTCAGGAAAGCTTAGGAACGGTGGCCCAAAAAGTAATTCGTGTGGAAAAAATTGTGGAGCAATTGGCGAAAAAATTACAGCTAAAAAACACAATTGCTCAAAACGCTTGTCGTGCCGCTAAGTTAGCCAAAGCGGATTTAGTAACAAACATGGTTGGTGAATTTCCAGAGCTGCAGGGGATTATGGGCTATTATTATGCGCTGCATTCGGGAGAAAAAAAAGCAGTAGCCCAAGCAATTTTAGAACATTATCGACCTCGTTTTACTGGAGATGTTTTGCCTACTAGTTTGGAAGGAGCTTTAGTAAGTATTGCCGATAAAATAGATACTTTGGTCGGCTGTTTTGCCATTGGCATTGAACCAACAGGTTCACAAGACCCGTATGCTTTAAGGCGTCAGGCAATAGGTGTTTGCCAGATTCTTTTAGCACATCAGTTGGAAGTTAGTCTTGATGAATTAATTACGCTGGCTCTAAATAATTATCAAGGGCATCTTTCTGAAGTACAGTTAGGAAAGCAAATTAAAGAAAAAATTAAACAGTTTTTGCAAATTAGGTTGAAAAATATATTAAGTGAAAAAGGGCATCAATATGATGTCTTAGAAGCTGTATTAGCTGTTGAAGATAATGTTCCTCTAACGACAATGCTTAGAGCAGAAGCTTTAAGTCAGATGAGGGACAGGGGGGATTTCAAAGCACTTTTAACTTCTTTTACGCGAGCTTATAATTTGACTAAAAAGAATAAAGGTGGGGAAATTAAGCCCAGCTATTTTGAGGACGAGACAGAAAAAGAGTTATATAAGGTTTTAGAAAAAGTTACAGAAGAGCTGAAACCTTTGCTTGCTACCAGGGATTTTCAGAGAATTATTGTTGAGTTGTCTAAGTTAACCAGTTATATAGATGATTTTTTTGTCGCAGTTATGGTTATGACTGAGGACGAGGAAGTACGGAAAAACAGATTGGGTTTATTAGCACGTTTTGTTGCTTTAACTCAAAATGTGGGTGATTTGAGTAAAATTGTTAATCCGCATGATTAAAAAATGATTTCTAATAAATGTTGCCCTTTTACTTCCCAAAAGCAAATAGATGTATTAAAATATAATATAGTGTAACCTTATTAAGGCAAAATAGCGAAATAGTATAGCACAAATAAGCTTCATGCTGGGAGGGGGTTGTTATTCAGTTATCGGAGCGTCAGGAGCAGATTGTAAAAATTGTTCAGGAACAGGGGCCGATTATTGGTGAGGATATTGCCGCCATTTTAGGAGTAGTTAGATCCACATTGCGCTCGGACTTTGCTTTTTTAACTAAATCTGGTTTTTTAGGAGCGCGTCCTAGAGTCGGTTATTATTTTACCGGGAAAAAGATTTATTCTCATATCGTAGAAGCGATCAGAAAACTTAAAGTTAAAGATTGGCAAGCAGTACCTGTAGTAGTTGGCGAAGAAGCTACAGTTTATGATGCCATTGTCAATTTATTTCTTAATGATGTGGGTACTCTTTATATTGTTAGTGAAGGGGGGATTTTAGAAGGAGTCGTTTCGCGTAAAGACCTTTTAAAAATTGTCTTAGGGCAAGCGGACATACAGAAAATACCCATTAATATTATCATGACTCGTATGCCTAATATTGTGACGATTAGTCCTGAGGAATCTTTATGGAGTGCAGCTAAAAAGCTGGTAGAACATGAAGTCGATTCTCTCCCGGTTGTTAAACCTGTTTTTCATAAAGGGCGAGAAGGATTAGAAGTAATAGGTAGAGTGACAAAGACCACTATTACTTCAGCTTTTGTTCATGTGGGGCAAAATAAGTATGAACAAGAAGAGAAAGAATGAGTATTATATTTCTATTATTGGGGTGAATGCTATGAAAAAGGCTAATTTTGTTTACCTGTTTACAGAAGGAAAGGCAGAGATGAAAGCTTTGCTAGGTGGTAAAGGTGCTAATTTAGCAGAGATGAAAAGTATTGGTTTGCCTGTTCCTCCCGGACTAACTATTACGACGGAAGCTTGCAAGGAATATTTTAAGAGAGGAAAAAAGTTTCCGGAAGATTTAGAAGGAGAACTATGGCTAAAACTAGTAGAAGTGGAGAAAGAGACAGGAAAAAAATTTGGTGATGTTTCTAACCCTTTACTAGTATCTGTGCGTTCCGGTGCCCCGATTTCTATGCCCGGGATGATGGATACGATTCTTAATCTTGGTCTTAATGAAGAAACAATAGCCGGTTTGATTAAGGCAACGCATAATCAGCGTTTTGTTTTGGATTGTTATCGACGTTTTATTCAGATGTTTGCTGATGTGGTGATGGAAGTTGAGCATGATTATTTTGAATCTGCTTTAGAAAAGGTTAAAAAAGAAGCCGGCGTAAAGGCAGATAAGGATTTGGCTTCTGAAGATTTAGAAAAACTAATTAATACATATAAAGCTATTGTTAAAGAAAAAACAGGTCGTGAATTTCCGGCTGACCCTCGTGAACAGTTAGTGATGGCGATCAAGGCTGTTTTTGATTCTTGGTATAATCCTCGTGCGGAAGTATATCGAAAAATAAATCGTATCCCCCAAGATTTAGGAACCGCGGTTAATGTTCAGGCGATGGTTTTTGGGAATATTGGGGATGATTCAGGAACAGGTGTTGCTTTTACACGTAATCCAGCTACAGGGGAAAAGAAAATTTATGGTGAATATCTGATGAATGCCCAAGGTGAGGACGTCGTAGCCGGTATCCGTACCCCTCATCCCATTGCTGATTTACAGGACGAAATGCCGGAGATCTATGCTCAGTTTGTGCAAAACTGCGAAATTTTAGAACAGCATTATCGTGATGTACAGGATATTGAATTTACAATTGAAGAAGGTAAACTTTATCTATTACAGACGAGAAGTGGGAAAAGAACAGCTTCGGCTGCTATTAAAGTAGCTGTAGATATGCATGAAGAAGGATTAATTACTAAAGAAGAGGCGTTATTACGTGTTGACCCTGCTTCGTTAAGTCAGTTATTACATAAGAGGATTGACCCTGATGCAGAGACTCAAGTTATCGCGCAAGGGCTTCCGGCTTCTCCGGGGGCAGCTTGCGGTAAGGTTGTTTTAGATGCGGATAAAGCAGAGGAAATGGGGAAAGAAGGTCATCAAGTAATTTTAGTAAGTACGGAGACTACCCCTGATGATATTCACGGCATTGTAGCCGCCCAAGGCATTCTTACCAGTAGAGGGGGCATGACTAGCCATGCTGCTGTTGTAGCCCGCGGTATGGGTAAATGTTGTGTTTGTGGTTGCGAAAGTGTGAAAATAGATTTTGAATCCGGAAAGATTCAAGTTAAGGATATAGTCCTACAAGAGGGCGATATTGTTTCTTTAGATGGAAGTTCCGGAAAGGTGATGTTAGGCGAAGTAAAACTTATTGACCCGGTTATTAGCGATGAGTTTCAAAAAATACTTACTTGGGCTAATGAAATAAAAAGTTTAGGAGTGCGGACTAATGCTGACACTCCTGCTGATGCGAATAAAGCACGGGAGTTTGGTGCGGAAGGAATTGGTTTGTGTCGCACAGAACACATGTTTATGGCTCCTGACCGTATCCCGATTGTTCAAAAAATGATTTTAGCAGATACGTTAGAACAAAGGGAAGAAGCTTTAGCTAAACTTTTGCCGATTCAAGAAGAAGATTTTTATGGAATTCTTAAAGCCATGCATGGCTTGCCGGTAACAATTCGTTTCTTAGATCCGCCTTTACATGAATTTCTGCCCGATACGGAAGAATTAGCGATAGAGATTGCCCAAATGAAGCTGAAAGGGGCTTGTGCAAAGGAAATAGCAGAAAAAGAAAAAATATTGGCTAAGGCTAGAGATTTACATGAATTCAATCCCATGTTGGGACATCGTGGTTGTCGTTTGGGAGTTACTTATCCTGAAATATATCGGATGCAGGCACGGGCTGTTTTCCAAGCTGTAGCGCGTTTAGTGGAAGAAGGCTATGAGATTATTCCGGAAATAGAGATTCCGTTGGTTATTGATAAAAACGAATTATCTTTTTTGCGGGGTGAAGTAGAAAGAGTAGCTGCAGAAGTAATGACGACCACTAAAGTGCAGTTTGAGTATTTTCTAGGAACAATGATTGAACTGCCCCGGGCTTGTCTTACTGCTGGTGATATTGCTGAAGTAGCAGATTTCTTTTCCTTTGGTACAAATGACTTAACACAGACAACATTTGGTTTCAGTCGTGATGATGCAGAAGGAAAATTTATGACTCCTTATTTAGAGAAAAAGATGTTGCCAGAGAATCCTTTTATGATTATTGATCGGGATGGTGTCGGTCAGTTAATGCAAGTTGCGGTCGAAAAGGGAAGGCAGAAAAAGCCGGATTTATTAATCGGAATTTGTGGTGAGCATGGTGGTGACCCTAATTCTGTAGAGTTTTGTCATCTTCTTAATTTAGATTTTGTTAGTTGTTCACCTTTTCGAGTGCCTATTGCTCGTTTGGCAGCTGCTCAGGCCGTGATTAAACACGGTTAAAGAAAATTAAGGAAGCCTCACTTTAGTTTTTTGGACTAGAGTGGGGCTTTTATTATGAATAAAAATAAAGAAAAT
>DUTO01000217.1 GCA_012842035.1 Clostridia bacterium
GTTTTTTAGATTATCCGGCATTTATTAAACCTCCCAGTTCTTTAAATTTAATTTAAGCTTAACCGCCATTTTGATGTTTGAAGTTGTGTATCCTAACCTCCTTTCTAAAGGTATTTTCCCCTATTTTTTTCAGGTTATCCACTTTTTTTAATAGATATGATAAAATTATAGTGATGCTTAGGAACTTTTTTCTTGGTTTGGCGTCAATTAAAAGGGTATCTATGGAGGGAGGCAGGTGTTTGTGTGTAGTGATCTGGATTTGGTAAGGCGCAGTAAAAATAATGACCTGCAGGCTTTTGAAGAGTTGATTTGCCGTTATGAACGCAAAATCTATAATATTGCTTATCGCATGATGGGTAATTATGAAGATGCTAATGATATAGCTCAGGAAGCCTTCTTAAGGGCTTTCCAGGCTCTTAACGGTTTCCGTGGTGATGCTTCTTTTTCCACTTGGTTGTGTCGTATTGTTATCAATCTCTGTCGTGATGAATTGCGTAAACGTTATCGTCTTTCTGTAGAGTCTTTAGATGAGGAGATTTGTCTTAGTGAAGGAGAAGTAAAAAAACAGATACCTTCGTCAAATCCCGGACCCGAGGAAATATATGAAAGACAAGAATTACAGCAGAGGTTACAAGACTTGTTAATGACTCTTTCTCCTGAATTTCGGCTGGCTATAGTTTTGCGGGATATACAGGGTTTTACTTATCAAGAAATTGCAGAACAGATGGAATGTTCAATGGGTACAGTAAAATCGAGAATAAGTAGGGGAAGGAATTATTTGAAAGAGAAGTTATTGGCTCAACAGGAACAAAATTCTTCATTTGAACGTCTACATAAAGTGAAGGGGGGGGAAGCAAATGGAATGTAAAGAAGTGCAAGAAAGTTTATCACTTTATTTAGACCGGGAATTATCAGCAGAGGAAAGTAGTTTAGTGCAAAGGCATTTAGATGATTGTTCTGTTTGTCGAGAAGAATTAGCAGCACTTCAGGAAATAATTTCACAGCTTTCTTCCTTGGAGGAAGTAAATCCTCCGGCTAGTTTTCGTCGTGAACTTTATGTTAAATTGAAAGAAAATATTGCTCAGGAAGCTAAGGTCAAGAAGAAGGGACGGGTTACACAGGGCTTATTGGCTAAATTTAAAGCATGGAGAAGGCATACGGTTTTTTACCCTGTGGCTATCTCTTTGCTGTTATTGATTATTTTTGTGCCTATTTTTCTTCAGGGGACTCACTTGAGAAGTAAGTTTATGGAAGACAGCAGTGAGCCGGATATGATGTCTTATAGGGTTGGTGTAGAGCAAAATAGCGTGAACCAAGAGAATGTAACCAAAAGTATAGCTCCGGAAGCTATGACTATGACTACAACTCAAAATGTAGTGAAGCAGTCGGTAGAGGAAAGTAAATCTGCAATTAAGCCGATGGAGAGAAAGCTAATTAAAAATGCAGAGTTGCATCTTTGGGTAGATGACTATAATAGTGTAGTAGAAGCACTGAAGAGCAAAGCGAGTGCTTTAGATGGTTATATTACCAATGAAACAGTTAATGCTCTTGATTCACTTGGGAGCAAAAGAGGTTATCTCGAGGTTAGGGTGCCTCAATTTAGGTTTGATGAATTTTTTGCGGGGGTACAAGATTTAGGTAAGCTTAAAAATAGTCATGTCTA
>DUTO01000218.1 GCA_012842035.1 Clostridia bacterium
GGCATATAAAGCTTCTTTAAATTGTAAACTTAATTCTTGTTTTCTTTTCCTAATTATCTCTTTAGTCTTCAAGCGCGGATAAAAAAAGGCTAAAGGAATGACCAGAACCGAAAGCAAAATACTTCGATAAAAAATATAGGCAACAAGAAACAGAAACCCTGTGGCTAAACAAAAATTAAAAAGCCATTCTCTTTTACTCATGATATAAATGTCATAATCAATTAAGTCATTACTACTTTGCAATGTTAAAACACTATCACTCTGAGCAGTAAACCTGCTCACTTTTGCTCCTGCTTTGACCTCTTTTCTCCCTTTTTCCATAAGTAAAAATAAACCTAAAGAGGAAAAGCCGGCCACAACAACCAAGAAAACAAAAACCATCTTCTCTCACCTCATTCTCCCACTGCAATACCGGACATTTTAAACTTCATTGTCTGTAGCAAAGGATTAGCTGTTCTTTCTAGAGAACCAGCAACCCTTTCTCCTGACATCTCCCCTTTTTCCCGAAAAACAAATAACGGATTTAATTTTATTTCCCCGGCTTCATATCCTTTTACTTCACTTATCTCTAATACTCTTCTCGATTTATCCCTTAATCTGCCTAAATGAATAATTACATCAAGCGCAGAAGCAATTTGCTGTCTAATCGCCTCTAACGGAAAAGAAGCACCCATCAAAACCATTGTTTCTAACCTGCTTAACATATCCCGAGATGAATTAGCATGTCCTGTAGACAAAGAACCGTCATGACCGGTATTCATAGCCTGTAACATATCCAAAGCTTCCCCACCTCGCACCTCTCCTACAATAATGCGGTCAGGTCGCATCCGTAAAGAAGTTCTAATTAAATCACGAATCGTAATTTCTCCCTTCCCCTCAATATTAGCATTCCTAGTTTCTAACTTAACAATATTTTTAACACTGGCTATCTGTAATTCTGCTGAATCCTCAATGGTCACAATTCTTTCCTCTTCAGGAATAAAATTAGAAAGTACATTTAAAAAAGTAGTTTTGCCGGAACTGGTACCTCCACAAATAAAAAGATTATATTTAGCCTGAACCATCTGAGCCAAAACTTTGGCCGCTTCTTCAGTAAGTGTACCGTAAGCAATCAGCTGTTCCATTGTCATTGGTTTTTCCGGAAATTTCCTAATCGTTAAAATGGGTCCATTCAAAGCAATCGGTGGCAAAACTACACTTACCCTGGAACCATCTTCCAGACGAGCATCAACAATAGGTGTAGCTTCGTTCACCGTACGATTAACTTTAGAAACAATCGATTGAATCACATCTTCTAACTTTTCTCTACTAGCAAAAACTAGTTCCAACTTGCCAATCCTTCCCTCTCGCTCAATAAAAATATCATCGGGCCCATTAACCATAATCTCGGTAACCAGAGGGTCATCAAGTAAAGGCTGAATTATATCCAGTCTGCGCATTGCATTAAAAATATACTTGATCAAAAACTGTTTTTCCGTAACACTAAGATATCTCTCCCGTGCCTTGACAAAGACAGCTTCAGTAATAACTTCCTCTATTTCTTCATCAGAAAGGTTTTTTCTTAAATCAATATTTTGCTTAATAATTTCTTTAATCTCTTGTACTAAATCAGCATTAGCTTTAACTTCCATCTAACTTCTCTCCTTCTAAAACCTTAATAATAATTGGTGAATTGCCTGACCAAAACCAGAATTAAAATCTAGTCTGTAAACATTGCCTTGCCGAGAAGTTAAATTTTCTACCCAAGGGATACGAGCACAAACTCCTTTTTGATTAATACTTATTTCTTCTACCTCTTTTACTACACCCGCTCTCTCTTTGTTTAGTACTAAACTAAACTTATGAACAAGGTCTTCTTCTTCCTCCGGGGGAAGTAATAAACGCAATTCTTGACGTAAACATTTTATTTTCACGCAAGAAGTTAGATTAGCTTGCGCAACCAAAATAATATCATCACAAGCCTGTAAAAGTGCTAAATTGTTTTTGTTTATTTCCGCAGAAAAATCAAGAAAAATCCGCTCATATTGCTGAGCACCCTTTAATTCTTGCAGTAAAAGAATTAGCTCCTTCCTAATATCTTCATTAAAGTCCAAGATACTATCAGGAGGCCGAAAATAATGAATTTTGTAATTAGGGTCTCTACATTTAGCACTCTCGATTTGCCAGGCTAAATTTTCTCTCTTTTCCTTTAAAAAATAAAGGACATGCGACAAGTTTTTTTCCTGCTTACCTGTAAAATAAAGAGGTATGGAAGAAATGTTCTCTAAATTTAAATAAAAAACACTCTTTCCCTCCCAAGCCGATTGAATACTAGCCCCCACAGCTATCGTTGTCTTACCTACCCCACCTAGCGGAGAATAAACACCAATTATTCGTGTTTTTTGCTTAAGATAATTAGGCAAGCAATTTAGCGAAACCTCAGAGACCTCTTCCGCATATATTTTTAAAATTTCCGCCACTAACTGCTCACCATATTGATACTTGCTAATTACGTGACATTGCTTTCCCCTCAAAACTTCTTGCTCCTCAGCTAAAAGAATAATTACCCCCTGTGCTTTAGAGGTTAGCCTTGTATAAAACTCACTACTCGTTAAAACAAGGTCAACTGTTTTTTCTTCCGCTAAGAATTTATCTACAGCAGACTCTTCTGTAAAAGAACTTACCGCAAACTTCTCTGCCTGTTCTGACATTAAATAATTAAGTAAACAATTGACATATTCAACATCTCTATCTACCAGCATTAGCCTAAGCTTACCCATAAATCTCCCCACAAACTAACTCTACTTATTTCCCAACTTTACCTTTAAATGTTATTATACCACATTATTCTACTTTTTTCCTGCTTTAACATTGTTTGTTATATTTTTATTACTTTTTACACAAA
>DUTO01000219.1 GCA_012842035.1 Clostridia bacterium
ATGCTCAAACGGATGAGGGCGACTATTCCTAAAAGCGGTTTTATTCCGGAAAGTATGGCGACCAAGATGTATGAAGAGATGTTAGATGCTGAATATAGTAAAACAATTGCTGAATCGCCCCATCATTTCGGTTTGGCAGACTTGCTTTATGAGCAATTGAAGCCTACAATTAAAGGGCCGAACTTGGAGTGAAAAATTAATAAATGTAAAAAACTAAAAAGCAAAGTCGGCGGAAGCTAACTTTGCTTTTCTTTATTTTTTGTTTTAATTTAAAATTCAGGACGGAGCTTGGTTTTTTTGGCAGTTAAGTGGGCTACATTTTCCTTAATGATCGCAATTTGTTCATCAATGTCGCCAATCCGAGTGAGAATACTCATTTTGTGATTCTTATTAGCTAAGGACCAAGCATCGAGTAGCCGCGACCGCTCTTCATAAAGAGAATTTAATTTTTTTTCATCCATTTTTTAGGCACCTCCTTTATTTTTTATTGGGATATTATGTTTAAGCGCAAACTGTTTGAATCTTTAAGCAACGAAATATTATATAAACATTGTTGTTAATATTATATAACATATAATCAATAAAGCAAGTGATTTGCAGAAATAGTGAATAGTTTTTAACAATTTATGATGAAATCTTAATAAATTTATGAATTTGGAATTATCTTATATTATATTTCTACGAAGTTGCTGGCGGAAAAGTGTCCGTTGGTATAAAATAATTTTATAATGTTTTTTTGTTTATGGCTAAAAAGGAAAAAGAGGTTGGCAAATGAGGGAAAAATTGGTTCTGCTTGGTTGTTTAGTTTGTTTCTTGTTTAGTGTTCCCCTTCTGGCCGGGGAAGAGTTAATGACGAAATTGTTTTTTGAGAAATGGTTAGCTAATACGGTGCACCCCTTAGAAATTAGTATCCAAGAATTAAGGGCGACTTATTGGGATATGGAAAAGCAGGTAGAGGAGCTTTCGGCTCAGCTGAAGACGGAGATTAAGGTGGTTGTTGGCGAAAAAATTGCTTTTATTGATGGACAGGCTGTCGAGTTAGATGTAGCGCCTTTAATTAAGGAGGGGCGAACCATGGTTCCGGTGCGTTTTGTCGGCGAGGCTTTGGGGGCCGATTTCCTTTGGGAGGAAAAATTAAGAAAAGTTACCTATATATATAAGGATATTCTTCTGGAAGTTTTTATTGACCAAAAATGCGCTTTTCTTAATCAAGAACCAATTACCCTGGATGCTCCTCCTTTTATTGTGGCCGGACGTACTTTGGTGCCGCTTCGTTTTGTCAGTGAGCATATCGGTGCTTTTGTCGATTGGGATGCACAAGCACGTACGGTTACCATTATTAAGTGAAAAATGGCTCTAAAATCCTCTTTAGAATAAAACTAATTTTTGATATAATGCAATAAAATGATAAAGCAAGAAAATGAGATTTGATCTCATTATTTTCCACCTTTATCAATTTAAAAGCAATCTCATTTTCTTGCTTTATCATTTTATTGCATTATATCAAAAATTAGTTTTATTCTAAAGAG
>DUTO01000220.1 GCA_012842035.1 Clostridia bacterium
AAACAATCACTTTACTTCCGGCACGATGAGCGGCTAAAACCTTCTCCTTAATTCCGCCAACAGGAAGTACACGACCACGTAAAGTAATTTCTCCGGTCATCGCTACATTGCTTTTCACCTTCCGATTAGTAAGAGCTGAAGCTAATGCTGTAGCCATTGTGATCCCGGCCGATGGGCCATCTTTAGGAATCGCTCCTTCCGGCACATGAATATGAACATCATATTTTTCCTGCATTTTTTCTGCAATCCCCAACTCCTGAGCTCGCGACCTGATATACGTATAACCGGTTTGCGCAGATTCTTTCATTACTTCACCTAATTTACCGGTCAAAATTAACTTCCCCTTCCCCGGTAAAAGAGCAACCTCAACACTAAGTACATCGCCCCCTATCTCTGTCCACGCTAACCCGGTGACGACACCTACTAAATTTTCTTTTCTGGAAACACCATAACGATAACGAGGTATCCCCAAATATTTCTCTAAATTACGTACCGTTATTCTTACTTTGCTTTGTGAACCTTCGGCAATAATTTTAGCTACTTTACGACAAATACTAGCTAACTCACGTTCTAGATTTCGCACCCCGGCTTCTCTCGTATAATAACGGATAAGATACAGTAATGTATTTTTACTAAGCATTATTTGTTCCTTTTGTAAACCGTTTTCTTTAATTTGTCTGGGTAATAAAAATTGTTTTGCAATCTGAAATTTTTCTTCCTCCGTATAACCGGAAAGAGAAATAACTTCCATGCGATCTAATAAAGGACGCGGAATATTATAAGCAACATTAGCTGTAGTAATAAACAAAACTTGCGATAAATCAACAGGAGTCTCAATATAATGGTCACTAAAAGCATTGTTTTGTTCAGGGTCTAGTACTTCTAAAAGAGCAGCCGAAGGGTCACCGCGAAAATCTGTACTCATTTTATCAACTTCATCAAGCAGGAAAACAGGGTTCTTGGTTCCGGCACTTTTCAAGCCTTGAATAATGCGTCCCGGCATTGCCCCGACATAAGTACGCCGATGTCCACGAATCTCTGCTTCATCCCTCACTCCACCTAAAGACATCCGCACAAATTTTCTACCCAAAGAGCGGGCCACTGACTTAGCTAAAGAAGTTTTTCCTACACCAGGTGGTCCTACAAAACAAATAATTGGGCCTTTAATTTTTTGAGTTAATTTACGTACGGCTAAATATTCTAAAATTCGTTCTTTCGGTTTTTTTAAACCATAATGGTCCTCATCCAGAATAGCTTCCGCTTGCTTAATATCCATCCTGTCCTCAGTTGTTTTATGCCAGGGAATAGCTAAAAGCCAGTCTAAATAATTCCTGATTACGGCAGATTCAGCAGACATAAGGGGCATTTTCTCCAAACGCTCCACTTCTTTTAAAGCCTTTTTTTCAGCCTCAAAAGGAAGTTGGGCAGCCTTAATTTTTTGCCGATATTCCTCGCCTTCTGCCCCTTGTTCATCACGTTCACCTAATTCTTTCTGAATAGCCTTCATTTGCTCTCTTAAATAATATTCTTTTTGCGTTTTTTCCATTTGCCTACGCACTCTAAGATTAATCTTCCGCCCTAATTCTAATATTTCTATTTCTTTAGTCATAATCACACACAATTTTTCTAAACGTTCTTTAATATCAATAGCTTCTAAAAGAACTTGTTTATCCTCTGTTTTTAAAGAAAGATGAGACGCAATCAAATCAGCTAAACGATTCGGTTCATCTATGGTCACTATGGCTAAGGCTGTTTCCGGAGCTATCTTACGATTAAGTTTAACATACTGTTCAAACTGCTCAATTAAATTACGAGTAAGTGCTTCTATTTCTAAGGTCTTCTCTACTTTTTCCTCATGTTCTGTAATGACCACACGGTAAAAAGGGTCATCAGTAAGATATTCAACAATATTCCCTCTCTGTAAGCCTTCTACTAAAACACGAACCGTACCACCGGGTAGCTTAAGTATTTGTTTCAATTCTGCAACACAGCCGACTTGATAAATTTCCTCTTTTCCCGGGTGATCAATTTGCATATCTGTCTGTGTCACTAAAAAAATTTCTCTTTCTTGTAACATCGCTTCTTCTAATGCTTTAATTGATTTTTCCCTACCCACGTCTAAATGAACAACCATATAAGGAAATACTAAAATACCTCGTAAAGGTAACAGCGGTAATGTTTTTTTCTGCCTCTTGGTCATAAAACTTCGCTCCTCCAATTAATGTCACAGTGTTTTCTACTTTTAATTATATGAAAAAATTAAATTATAAACAAACGATGTCCTGCCGAACGCTTTTTTGCACCTTTTGAGCCAAATTCTGTAGAGCAGATAAAGAGTTAACATAGGAAGAGGGATAAAGTAAAGCCTTCTCCAACACTTCTTCCAATTTTTCAACAGGAATAATTTCTAGATCACGCATTTCAGCAAAAATAGACTGCCAATTATCTTTAGGAATCAAAACTCTTGTGGCCCCGGCTTGCCGAGCAGCATTTATTTTAGCCACAATACCCCCTACAGGCTTAACATAACCTCTCACTGACAATTCACCAGTCATCGCCACTCGATTATCAACCGGAACTTCTTTAATAGCAGAAAAAATCGCTGTAGCAATAGCAATCCCGGCAGAAGGACCATCTGTAGGAATACCACCGGGAAAATTAACGTGAATATCAAAATTAAAACAAGCTAAATTCAGTTTGTGCCTCAACACTGTCAAAACATTTTCCACAGACCCTTTGGCCATACTCTTCCTGCGCATCGTCTGTCCACCTAAACCTCGCATTTCTTCTTCTTCTACAATTCCGGTAATAATAATACGACCTGTACCTTTGTCTACCGGTAAAACTGAAACTTCTATTTCCAATAACATACCCATATTCGCCCCATATATGGCTAGCCCGTTAACTAAGCCTATTTGAGCTTTAGACGGAATCTTTTTTTCAGGACGGGGAGTATAATGCCCGCTTTGTACTACCCATTCGATATCAGCAGGCATGATCGCTAAATTATTATTATTGAGAACTATCCCGGCCGCAATTTGCATAATATTAACTGCTTCACGACCATTAGTAGCATATTTTTGTAAAACTTCTAACGCTGCTTCCTTTACAGGCAAACCTAATTTACAAGCAGCATTTTTGCCAATAATTTTTATTTCCTGAGGTGTTAAACTGCGAAAATAAATTTCTACACAACGCGAACGAATTGCGGCCGGAATCTCCTGAGGTAACCGAGTTGTCGCGCCAATTAAACGAAAATCAGCCGGCAGACCATTTTGAAAAACATCATGAATATAACTGGGAATATTAGTATCTTCCGGGGAATAGTAAACACTTTCCAACATTACCTTGCGGTCTTCCAAAACTTTTAATAACTTATTAATTTGCATCAAATGCAGTTCCCCAATTTCATCGATGAACAAAATTCCTCCGTGCGCTTTAGTTACGGCGCCTGGCTTAGGTTGGGGAATACCTGCTACCCCCATCGCTCCGGCACCCTGATAAATAGGGTCATGCACAGAACCGATTAAGGGGTCGGCAATGCCTCTTTCATCAAAACGTGAAGTAGCGCCATCTACTTCCATAAATTTAGCATTAGATTTAAAAGGAGAAAGCGGATTTCGCTTAGCTTCCTCTAAAACTAGGCGGGCGGCCGCTGTTTTCCCTACACCGGGAGGGCCATAAATAATAATATGCTGCGGGTTCGGACCACAAAGTGCCGCCCGCAAAGCCTTAATCCCCTCTTCTTGTCCAATAATTTCTTGAAAACTTTGTGGTCTCGTCCGTTCGGAAAGTGGTTCACTAAGCTTTATTTGACGCATTTTTTCCAACTTTTCAATTTCCTTACGAGATTCACGCCCCACAGCTACTTTACTACCTTGCTGTCCTTTCAAGAGATTTAAGAAATAAACACCCACTACAATAATGAAAAAAATTTGGATAAAACTCAATAAACTACCCATGCCCAAGGACTCCATTATTTACTCTTCACCATCCCCGCTCCTATTGTTATATAGTAGCATGACCAGTTAAAACGCTTTTTATCCTTGTTGAAAAATTTCTGTTTTTGGAAATAATGGTAACATTAAAAAATATTTTTAGGGAAAAATATAATGAGCCCAAAAACAATAGAGGGGGATGACAACAATGGCTAAACGGCGAAGCATCATGTCTGATTCCTTAAAGATGGAATGTGCCAAAGAATTAGGCTTTTTTGATCAAGTACAAACAGATGGCGACTTTGGTAATGTTTCCTCGCGTAACTGTGGCTCAATGGTCAGAAAAGCAATTGAAATTGCGGAAAGAAGCATCAGTAAAAACAACGAGCTCCCTCAAGGTTAAAAAGCTCAATAGCCAGGCATATATATGCCTGGCTATTAATTTTAGACTTCGGGTTTTGGAACAGTCGACTGACTTCTAAGCGCTTTCTTCTTTCTTTTTTTTATGACCATTACTGGTTACTAACAGCAATTCTTCTTTATTTTGGATAGCTTCTTTAGTAACAATACATTTGCGAATTTCGGGGCAAGAAGGCACCTCATACATCACATTTTTCATTAACTCTTCTACAATCGACCTTAAACCACGCGCACCTGTATTTCTCTTAATGGCCTCTTTGGCAATTTCTTCAAGGGCCTCCGGCTTAAACTCTAAAACCACATTATCTAACTCCAAAAATTTCTGATATTGTTTCACTAACGCATTTTTAGGTGTCGTCAAAATAGTCACCAAAGCCTCTTCATCTAAGGCATCTAAAGTAACAATAACCGGCAAACGTCCGACAAATTCCGGAATCAAACCATATTTAAGCAAATCACCGGGCATAATCTGTTCGAGATATTCCCCTACTCGTAGGTCATTTTTCTTAACAATATCAGCACCGAAACCCATTACTCTTTGCCCGATACGCTCTTGAATAATCTTTTCAATCCCTTGGAAAGCCCCACCACAAATGAATAAAATATTAGAAGTATCCAACTGAATAAACTCTTGATGAGGATGTTTTCTTCCTCCTTGTGGTGGTACACTAGCCACCGTTCCTTCTAAAATCTTTAACAAGGCTTGTTGCACACCCTCACCTGAAACATCACGGGTGATGGAAGGATTATCAGATTTCCGAGCTATTTTATCAATTTCATCAATATAAATAATGCCTCTTTCGGCCTTTTCGACATCATAGTCAGCAGCCTGAATAAGTTTAAGCAAAATATTTTCGACATCTTCGCCTACATAACCGGCTTCTGTTAAAGAAGTAGCATCAGCAATAGCAAAAGGAACATTGAGAATACGCGCTAAAGTTTGTGCTAAAAGGGTCTTCCCACTTCCTGTCGGCCCTAACATCACAATATTACTTTTTTGCAACTCTACGTCATCAATTTTCGAACCGAGATTGACCCGTTTATAATGATTATAAACGGCAACAGCTAAGGTTTTTTTAGCATTTTCCTGACCGACAACATACTGGTCTAAAAAAGCCTTTATCTCTTTAGGCTTGGGAAGTTCACCCAACTCTAATTCTGTCTCTTCCGAGAGTTCCTCTTCAATTATTTCATTACATAATTCAATACACTCATCACAAATATAAACACCCGGACCTGCTACCAGTTTTCTCACTTGATCCTGTATTTTACCACAAAAGGAACACTTTATTTGTCCGTTTTCGTCTCCAAATTTATACATAATCTCACCTCTTGCCTACTTAGTTTTAGGATTCTGAGGTATCCTTAAAAGAAGGTCATCAATAATTCCATATTTTTTAGCTTCTTCAGCATCCATAAAACGATCGCGTTCCGTATCTTCCGCAATTCGCTTTATGGGCTGCCCGGTATTCTCGGCTAATATTTTATTTAATTTCTCTTTGATATGAATAATTCTTTTGGCATGGATTTCAATATCTGTAGCCTGACCTGTAGCTCCCCCAGATGGTTGATGAATCATAATTTCCGCATTGGGAAGCGCAAACCGTTTTCCTTTTGTTCCGGCCGCCAAAAGAAAAGCACCCATAGAGGCAGCTAACCCTACACAAATTGTAGAAACATCTGCCCTAATATATTGCATAGTATCATAAATTGCCATTCCGGCAGTAATCGAACCACCGGGACTATTAATATATAAAGAAATATCTTT